>JAATGW010000149.1 GCA_015654495.1 Chitinophagales bacterium | reverse complement strand
TCCTACCCAGGGCTTGCGCCCTGCGCTACAATATTCACCGTTCCTACGGAACTGAAAAACCAAAATTGTATTGGCTGTTAACTTCGAACTTCATAGATCGAACTTCGGACTTCCTACCCAGGGCTTACGCCCTGCGCTACAAAATTCACCGTTCCTACGGAACTGAAAAAACGCGATTGTATTTGGCTGTTTACTTCTTACCTCTTACTTCTTACCTCTTACCTCCCTCAGTCTTTTTTCTTCTTGAAAATCCTTTTAAAAAAAGGTACTTTCTTCTTCGAAGTATCTGAATCGTTTTTCTTGTCTTTTACATTATCATCGCCCGAACCTTTTTTGGCTTCTTTCAGCACTTCCAGTTCATCATCATCGATCACTTTCTGTGATTCTGTCACCACTTTTTCTTTTCCATCGCTCACCGGAATATCAATAAAATCGGATGCATTACCGCTACCCGCATTTTCACCTTCAGCAGGTGGTGCAAGTTCGCCCTGCGCAAGCTGTTCATAGTCATAAATAGCTTCGTTGTTGAGTTTTTCAGGAACAATGAATTTGGCTTCCTGTTCAATACCCAGGGACTTATCTTTAAAAACCTGCTGATAATAATAACCCCAGGCTGGCATCGCCATCTGCGCACCACCGGTTGTATTTAAAAGGCGCAGGAGTGGATCATCACAACCGACCCATACACCGGTAAGCAACTGTGCATTGAAACCAATAAACCAGCCATCGGCATTATCATTGGTTGTACCTGTTTTACCTGCTATTTCACCCTGTACTCCGTAAGCGCTACGCAGCGCCCTTCCGGTGCCGAAATCAACCACGCCCTGCATCATCTTTGTCATTACATAAGCATCTGATTCGTTGATCACTTCCTTGCTTTCTGTTTGGAAGGATTCGAGTACATTGCCATTCCTGTCTTCAATTCTGTTGATAAAATAAGGTTTTACATTAAATCCCCTGCCGGCAAACATGGTATAGGATCTTACCATTTCAATAAGAGAGATATCAGCCGACCCGAGGGCAATTGACGGCACTGCAGGTATCTTGCTTTCGATACCACATTCTTTTGCAAAATCAATGGTGCGCTGAATTCCCAACTGGTTGATCAGGAAAACAGCACCCGGATTTTTCGAGTAGGCGAGACAGATAGCCATGGGTCCGCCGCTACCGGTAATTACTTTATTACCCATATTGATCGGGCCGGAAGGAAAAATGGTTTCCGGAGTATAACCATTCTGTACACCTACTGTATAGAGAATAGGTTTGAAAGTAGAACCTACCTGTCGTTTGGTATTGATATTAACGTGATCAAACTTGAAATTCCTGAAGCTGCTGCCACCCACCCAGGCTCTTACTTCCCCTGTCAGCGGATCCATCGACAAAAATCCAACCTGCATGATCTGCTTATGGTATTTGATGGAATCCATTGGCGTCATCACCGTATCTTTTTCTCTTTTTTCATTCCAGGCAAACACCTTCATCGGCACTTTTATATCGAAAGTTTTGCGGATCTCTGTTTCACTCATTTCATCTTCTTTAGCATTGCGCCAGCGGTCACTCTGTTTCATAGCTGCTTCAAGGATGGCTTTACCATCTTTTCCCTTCCAGATTGTACCATCCTTTATATTCCGCTGATTGCTGAAAACTTTTTGCAGATTCTGCATATGCCTGTACACAGCGATCTCGGCGTATTCCTGCATGCGGGGATTGATCGTTGTGAAGATCCGGAGACCATCTTTATATATATCATATGGTTCCCCGGTTTTCGGATTCTTATGTTCCTTGCACCAGCGTTTTACTTCGTCGCGCAATACCTCCCTGAAATAAGGTGCAATGCCGGCATTCTCGTCCATCTTGCGGTACTTCAGTTTAATAAAATCTTTTTTCAATCTCTCGGCTTCCGGTGCAGGCAGAAAATTATTCCTCACCATCTGGTCCATTACCGTATTTCTGCGGTCCAGGGCGGCTTTGGGATTTCTTCTTGGGTTATATTTGGTTGTACCTTTTAATAGTCCGACAAGTACTGCTGCTTCCTGTACTTCAAGCCTGTCAGGGTCTTTCTGAAAATAAGTACGGGATGCATTTCTGATTCCATAGATTTCATCGCCATAGGTTACCATATTCAGGTAAAGTGCAATGATCTCTTCCTTCGTGAAATTTCTTTCGAGTTTAATGGCAACAATCCATTCCTTCATCTTCTCGATCATGCGCATGAAAAAATTTCTGCTGCCTTCACCGAAAAGAAGATTTTTTGCGAGCTGCTGGGTTATGGTACTAGCACCACCTTCACTTCCCAGATAAAATACTGCGCGGGCAATACTCCGGGGATCGATGCCCGAATGTTCATAAAATCGTTCATCTTCGGTTGCGATCAGCGCATTGATCACATTTTTCGAAATATCCTGGTATTGTACATTGATGCGATCCTTGGTATAATATTTACCCATCAGCGATCCGTCAGCCGCATAAATTTCAGAAGAAGAAAGTACTGATGGATTTTCCAGTTCAACAAGTGAAGGAAGTTTTCCAAACAGCCCCAGGTTGATGGAAAGTATGAGAACAATCACCGCAATCCAGGCGATAAAAAATACTTTCCAGAAAATGCGGACCCATTTTGTCATAAGATGAAGATTTTTAAACTGACCTTTTTGGCAATGCTATTCAGTTAAGCGGATTTCAGATAAGCTATTTTTCTGCCGGGAAGGCGGTAAACCGGAAAGCAGTTGAAAGAAATAGTTCCATGTACTCCGTATTCGTGACCGTCCTTTATAAAATAATCCTGAACTAAATAGTATGGCTTTCGGCCATCTTGTAAAACTATAAAAAATGCCTGTTTGGTTTGGTAAGGTTTACCTAAAATTTACCCGGAACCGTTTGCTGCAAAAATTTCAGGTATTCGTCTGTGTTTTTCTTTTCCTGTAATACTTCCAGGTTGGGGTTGGAAAGCAGCAGAAACTTCCATTTTCCAACTGGTAACCAGGGCAATATCTCCGACTGCGCAATTGCGCGGGGCTTTTCAAGATATACAAGCGCCGCGCCGGCGTCAGGGAACACACCAATCAAAACCATTTTCTGGTCGTCATTCAGCGGTTGGATTACCACTTCTAATGGTGTGTTATAATATTTTTCTTTATTATATCTATCGATCGCGCGGCGGGCTTCGTTCACATAAACAATATCCACTTTATCCAGCAACAGCACAACGCGATGGGAATCGGCAGCATTAAATGTATAGCCAAGTGCTTTTTTTGTCAGCACCGGTATTTTGAACTGTGTGGTGTCAACAACTTTCGTAATTGGTTTCGGGGCATCTGCAACTGTGGGTTGATTTTTGGGAGCCTGTGTGATCTGTTCCTTTTGTTTTGGTACAAACAGGTCTTCCACTTCGTACACACTGTCTTCCTTCATTCGCGTCACCTGCAGGTTGGTGAGGTAATCTTCGATCTCTGTGCGCTTGCTCAATACGTTCACCATATTGCCAGCCTTAAACACAAGATTGCTCTGCGGATACAATCTGATCAGGTTGTTAAGGGTTGCCATTGCGGCGCTGTCCTCGTGTTTCTTTATGTAATAAATAGATTCTATGTACAGCAACTGTGGTGTCCAGAAGTTTTCACCAAAACTGCTGTCGGCTTTTCTCTTTTCGTTTAAAGCTTCTTCAAATTTGCCTTCTATAAATTGATTGTAGATATTTTCATAGGTTTTTGTTGCTGCGCTATTGAAACTTTGTTCATCTTTTTTAGCCTGCTGCGGATTATTGATATAACGGATATACTTACCTGTACTGAAATTTTTTGCAAGAAAGCCTTTATAAAAATTAGCCTTGGCGGTGTTACCGGCTTTGCTGTAACAATTATACAAGCCATATAAAGCTTCTTCCTGCTGGGTGGTCTGCGGAAATTTATTCAGCAGGGTTTCAAAATTCACAATGGTTTCATCGCAGTCGTCCAGCTTGTCCTTGAAAATTTTTCCCAGGGCGAAATAATTACTCTCCAGCGTATCATTACTCACTTTTAATGTTTCATCAGTGAGCGGAAGGTTAGCTATCAGTCCTTCCGAAGTAATATCTTCGGGCGCTGCTTTTGTACTGACGATGGGAGGTGGATTTTCCGGACCACGCGTATTAATCGATAACGCCTGGCTGTTTACTGCCGCTGCACGCCGCCAGTTATCAACGTTGGGACGGTTTCCCCACTGACTGCGGAACATTCTGTAACCCTGGGATCGCAATGAACTGTTATTAAAATACCATTCACCACGTGAATCATTGGTTGCAAAAATATCTGTGGGCTTATCTGCATCAAATACGCTGTTTCCCGCAGAAGTGGCGGTTCCTGTGGAAGCAGCCTCGTCTTTTAAACCTTTTTCTTTGCGCAGTTTTTTTACCAGCGAGCGAACATATTGTTTACGTTCAGCTTCTGGCATCGCTGCAATTCGCTGGAGACTGTCTTCGATCCGGATGGACTCCTGCAGTTTGACCACTTCCGACAGGATCGCTTTGCGTCTGGCAAGAGCAGGACCATTCTCTATTTCAGGCTGATCAAGGTTGACACTATCATAGCTGGCATATGAAAGTTGCCATAATTTTTTCTGAAAACTCAGATCCCCCAACAGTAGAAATGCTTTTTGTTTTAACTGATCATCGGTTAAATTGGCGCGAATGCTTTTATTTAAATATTGTATTGCAGCGTCAGGCTGATGTCGTTGTACTTCCATTTGAGCAGCTGCATAATAAATAATATGACGGTATTCCTCATAGCGGCTTTTTTTTGCCATTTTATTCAGCGCATCGATATTTTCTTTTATACGCTCGGCTTCATTATCTCCCGTAACCAGGCGGATCTGGCTTATGCGTGCATAGGCTTCGAGCACCGGATCGGTTGTATGTTTAACAGACTTATCATACCATTCGTAGGCAAGGTCTTTCTTATCCGTGCGTTCATGCATCTGTGCGATCAGGTATTCCCAACGTGATTTTTCCTGGGCATTTTCTGCGTTGTCAAGTGCCTCTTCCAGGTGAACTGCTGAACTATCGTACTGCCCCTGTTTGTAGTACCAGAGCGACTCCAGTTCTTCCAGGTCAGGACGAAGCCTCGAAGGAAACTGTGCATCGCGGTCGAGTGTTTCAATCAATCCCCAGGATTCATTGAAATTCCCTTTTTCTATCATCGTTCTGATATACCAGAGTATGGCATCATTTCTTTTTGGTTTATGGCCGAGTACATTGTTTACGATATTGTTTTTTTCTTTTGTTGATATCGTGTACACATTTCCGGTAGCATTCAGATTGCTGCCGATCTTCTTTTCATAGCCCAGTTCATCTTTGGTCCGGGGCTGAAAAGCAAAATTGATATACTGAAATACGATCGCTGCTGAATCGAGATTATTCTGGTAAAAATAGGAGAGGCCCATCAGCATATACATATCATCCACCCAATCGCTGCGGAGATCATGAAGCAGGATACCGTTATTGGTTTTGTGAATAACCGAATCCAGTTCCGATTTCTGCCCCTTTGTATCATCCAGAGAATAATTATAAAAGGGGAGAAGTTTCCCATAATCGTCTTTCCAGGATCTTTTTGCTCCTGACACCACTTCAGTCAGTTCAGTGATCGCGTTGTATTGAAAATTATAGTGAGTGGTTACATTTTGGGTAAACCTGCGCAGGCCTTTGATTTTTGTATCGGTATTTTTTTCGGAAGCCAGTTTTCTGTTCTCGAATTTTTTGGGTTTGGGAAGATCGGCAACGCTTGCGCCGGGTTGTGCATGCAGACTGGCTCCTGCCACCACGAGGAGCAGCAAAAGCAATAATGGCAACCGGTTTCTGGTTATCAATGAATTAAGGGAATACCACACGGTCTCTTAACTGATTTTCGGGTTAATTATTTTAAAAGTAACGTAAAAATTTCGCTGTAACTTTATGAATGCCAATAGAAAAGCGGCCCTGCCGGGCCTATATACATTGAAAATTCTGTGCCATTCCCATGCCGGCACCATTTTTTGTTGTTAATTCGGCAAATAAAATAAACAGACCGGAAAATACCAATAAGCAAAAATAATGGCCAAATCCCAGGAAGAGTTATCCACATTAAAGCGATTAAAGAATCATTATCGCCTGGTAGTGATGAATGATGATACTTATGAGGAAGTTGTGACGTTTAAATTGAACCGGTTAAGTGTTTATATCGCTTTGTGCACAATTTTTGTGGTATTGGTAGGGCTTACGGTTGCATTGATTGTTTTTACCCCGTTAAAATATTATATCCCGGGATATGGCAGTCAGGCTGAAAGAAGAGAGATGATCCAGTTGAAGATAAGGGCTGACTCCCTGGAATCACAGGTGCGTTTCAGGGAAGCTTACTGGAACAATGTGAAAAACGTGCTGAGCGGGCAGGTGCCGGTTAATCTGGATACAACCCTGATTAACGTACCGGAGGGTGAAAAATCCGTTGATTAATTTCCAATATTTGATACATTAAAATCTGAATCCATGTTTAATTCAAAGTCCAAATCCGAGTCCGGAACTACTGCATCTATTTCATCTTCCTCATCATCATCTTCCACACCTGCAGGAAACAGTCTGATAGGAGCTGGTACCACCATCAAAGGTGATATTGTAAGTAATGGTGACATACGAATAGATGGCATCCTGAAAGGCAATATTACAGGCTCCGCCAAGATCCTTATCGGCCAGGATGGCCTGGTTGAGGGCGACATTGAGGGTCAGACTGCAGACGTGCTTGGTAAGGTAACAGGCAAACTAGTTATCAAGGAACTGCTGAATCTTCGCGGTCAGGCACTGATCCGCGGTAATATTCATGCCGGTAAGCTGCAGATTGAGCCAACTGTTACCTTCAATGGCCAATGTCATATGGGCAAGGAAGCCAATATCGTGGAAATGCCCAAAGAAGAAGTAACACCACATGCCATCGCCAAATAATCAAAAACAAGAAAAAGACAACCAGAATAATTTACTCTTACGTTATGCCGGTATGGCCACCCAGTTTCTGGTGTCAGCCGGCATAGCTGTTTTTATTGGTTTTAAAGCCGATCGATGGCTTGGCTTTTCGTTTCCGGTATTCGTTTGGTTATTACCTTTGATTGTTATTGCCGCAATCATATTTAAAGTTGTGCGGGATACATCAAAGTGAAACCCATGGTAGCCCGTAAAGCCCTTAGCCCGCTTTTAATTTTGTTTTTTACTGTAAATGTTTTTCTGATCGTTTTCAGGGATTTTGTAGAAAAGAAAGGATTCAGTGTGGATGTTTTGTTGTGGGGGAATATTCTTTTATGCGCAATCTCTGTGATCTCCTTTCTGCTTTTGTTTAAAGGAATGAATGCCGAAAGCACCGCTGGCTTTCTCCGTTCAGTGTATGGATCTTTCATGATCAAATTTTTTATAGTGGCGGCTGCGATTTTCATCTATCTGTTCATCAATAAAAAAGATTTTAATAAACCAGCTGTATTTGCCAGCATGTTTCTCTATCTAGTGTATACATTTATCGAGATTAAGGGTTTATTAAAATTGTCGAAGGATAAGTCGAATGGCTAAGCAGGAAGCGCCCCTCGAAAGCCTTGCTGATTATTTACCCGGGGGCACCTACCCGATGGTGTCACAATACCTGCACCAGTTCAAAATTCACCTTACAATAACCCGGGCCCGCTCTTCTATACTGGGCGATTACCGCCATGCCATGCAGGGAAAGAATCACCGTATTTCAGTGAATGGAAATCTGAATGTGCATGCATTTCTGCTGACCCTGCTCCATGAAATTGCGCATCTGCTCACCTTTCAGATATATGGCAACCGTGTACAATCTCATGGGCGTGAATGGAAAAATGAGTTCGCAAAACTTCTGAAGTATTTTCTGGAAGCGGGAATTTTTCCGGCTGATATTGCGCAGGCCGTTCGTAAGTCGCTGCATAGCCCGGCTGCCAGTTCCTGTGCCGATGATGATTTAACACGTGTGCTTCGCCGTTATGATACGAATGCCGACGGAGTGGTGCTTGTTGAAGACCTGCATGTGGGAGAGCTCTTTGTAATCCGCGGTGGGCGTGTATTCCGTAAAGGTGAAACATTGCGCAAGCGTGTACAATGTGTGGAGCTGAAAACGGGCAGGGTATATCTTTTTAGTCCGGTTTATGAAGTGAAGAGGTTAAACGTTCAAAGTTAAACGTT
>JAATGW010000043.1 GCA_015654495.1 Chitinophagales bacterium | reverse complement strand
CGGCTGCGGGTAGTTGTTGCGATGGTCCGTGGTGGTGCCTGCATTCAGCGGCAACCATGGTTTACAGCCACTCAGTGATGACCTTGCAACCCTTCATTTCAGAACAGTTGGCCGCCAGTCTGCACCACTCATTGTAAGAAGCCGCGGGCACAGGCTTGAAGGGATCTGGCACAGCGGATCGCCCATGAGCATGATCCTGGGTTCGCTGCGTGGTTTATTTGTTTGTGTTCCGAGGAATATGGTGCAGGCAGCTGGTATGTACAATACACTGCTCGAAGGCAACGATCCGGCAATTGTAATTGAATGCCTCAACGGTTACAGACTGAAAGAAAAATTGCCTTCCAATCTGGCAGATCTTCGTGTGCCTTTAGGCATACCCGAAATTATCCGTAAGGGTGACGATATTACCGGGGTATCCTACGGATCTGTGTTGAGAATAATTCAGGAAGCAGCTGCCAGTCTGGAGGATCTGGGAATTGATGTGGAAATAATTGATGCACAGACCCTGCTTCCTTTCGATATCAATAAAATGATTCTAGCTTCATTGAAAAAAACAAACCGCATCCTCTTTGTAGACGAAGATGTACCCGGCGGGGCTGCTGCATATATGTTTAATAACGTGATGGAGAAACAAAACGGTTATCGCTGGCTTGATGTCGCTCCGCGAACCATCACGGGCAAGGCTCACCGGCCCGGTTACGGGAGCGATGGGGATTATTTCTGTAAACCCAACCTGGAAGAAATCATGGAAACGATCCAGGAGATGATAAGGGAATAACGTTTAACGTTAAACGTTAAACGTGAGAGTTAGGTTAGAAACCGTTTTTTCAATGCGGGTGTTGGCAACCAGCATTCTTCTTTTTTCCCGAACCAACGGTAACGGTTAGCTGAAATCCAGTCGTAGATTCCGTCGCGTATAAAAGGAGGAATAATTATAAAAAAGTACAGCAGGCTCCAGAGACCACCCAGTTTTTTTGCTACCCGCAGAGCGGCCGTCGACCGCGAATAAATTTTGTCTTTTTCTTCCAGCAGAAATGAATTCAGGCCTGTCATTTGGCCCTGTTTCCGGCGAAGCACCTGCTGACCATATTCACCCTGCAAAGAAGCAAATCTGAATTGAGATTTTTTATCTCGTTTCAATACGAATTGAACAGCTCCGGTACATAGATTACATATGCCATCAAACAGTATTATGGAGCCTTCTTCCTGCATGGATTATTAGTTCTTAGTTCTTAGTTGTTAGTTCATAGTTCAAAGAAAGACAGTAGACGGGAGGCAGAAGACGGTAGATCAGATGACTGGAGCCGAAGATTCAAAATAATTAGTTGTGCGAAATCCCTTTATACTTTACACTGGCTGTTTATTTTGTCTGAAAGAGCAAAAGAAACAGTAACAGAAAAAGAACCACTAGGTTTAACGTTAAACGTTCAACGTTGAACTCCTAAGAACTATAAACTATGAACTATGAACTATGAACTTAAGACCAGCTGTTTCTCCTGCCTCCTGCCTTGCATTTGGCTGTTCCCTTTTGCCTTTTGCCTCTTGCCTTTTGCCTGTGTACATAATCATTTCAACGTATGAAACACCTTCTGTACATCCTCATCCTGCTCCAGCTTATCAACCAGCTTCAAAACATCCTGTGCTTTTTCTTCATCAAGTTCAGTAAGTGTGGAAGGAATCCATTCTATTTCGGAGCTGATCGGAATTATACCTTTTTCTTCCAATGCTTTCTGCATATTACCAAAATCGTTGAAAGCAGCATGAACCACAAGCAATGGCTCACCATTTTCACCTGTTCCTTCACCAAGGTCTTCCAGGCCAAAATCAATCAGTTCAAGTTCAAGATCATCAGCACTTAATCCTTCTGGTTTTAATTTGAAAACCCCCATTTTTTTAAATTGAAAACTCACGCTTCCGCTGTTACCCAGTGTGCCATTCAATTTATTGAAATGAGATTTGATATTGGCAACTGTGCGCACATGATTATCTGTTGCGGTTTCCACAAGTATGGGTACACCATGCGGGCCATAACCCTCGTACAGGATCTCCTCATAGTTTTCCATTTCCTTTCCCTGGGCCCTTTTTATAGCAGAATCAACCCTGTCCTTTGGCATGTTCACACTTTTCGCATTCTGCATGCACCTGCGAAGCGCCGGATTGGTACCTGGATCGGGGCCGCCGGCCTTTACAGCAATTGCGATTTCTTTCCCTATCCGGGAAAATTGTTTAGCCATTTTGTCCCAGCGGGCAAACATGGTAGCCTTGCGCACTTCAAAAATTCTTCCCATAAGTTTATCAATAAATCAAATGATTCAAATCGGTCCTTTGTACGAGTTCTCCCGGGGCTGCAAATGTATGAAGATGCCGATAAAACAAAAAGCAGCCCGATAACAAAAAACGACACCTTTGATAAGATGTCGTTTACATAAGTTATATGAATAACTGGTCAGGTTGCTGACTCTTCTCTGCCCAGTTTTCTGCCAAATACAAATAAATGAATAATGGCAAACAGTATGGAAATATAAAGCAATGTTCTGTCTGTATCAAACCCAACACTATATTGATGTAATAGACCTACTACAACCAATAAGAGCGAAAGAGCCAGGCCGGTAATCCGTGCTATTTTCATTCCCTTTCTGTTGTTGGTTCCGTTTCCTAAATGGCTGTGTTTTGCTCCATATACCAGGTAAATATCCAGGCCTATCAGCATCCACACAAGCAGGCGTATCCAGGTATCCATCGGCAGGAACACCATCATAAATAAACAAACAGCGATACCTAGTATAGGAACCAATGGCACGAGCGGTGTTTTAAAAGCCCTTGGTATTTCCGGCATTTTATTGCGCATTACCCATACGCCAATACATACAAGAATGAAAGCAAATAATGTTCCTATACTCGTCATCTCACCAACCACCCTTGCCGGAACAAATGCAGCAAAGGCGCTTACAAAAACCATGAACAGCAAATTGCTTTTTGCCGGTGTCTGGAATTTAGGATTTACAGCAGAAAAGATTTTAGGAATCAGTCCATCCTTACTCATGCTGAAGAAAACCCTTGATTGCCCCATCAGCATTACCAAAATAACTGAGGAATAACCAGCAAGTATTGCTACCAGAATAGCCCGGTTGAGCCAGGGATAGTCAGGTCGCCAGATACCAGCCGCATCAGGTTTGCCCATATGTTCAATAGCCACCGCTACTGGTGCAATTCCATCTTTACCTGCAAACGTAGTATAACTCGTAACCCCGGTCATGACGTGAGCAAAAAGTATATATAATATGGTGCAGATCGCCAGGGAACCTAAAATCCCTATCGGCATATCCCGTTTTGGATTTTTTGCTTCCTGCGCTGCCGTGCTTACGGCATCAAAACCAATATAGGCAAAGAACACAATTGCGGCTGCCCGGATAATACCTCCCCACCCATGAGCAAAAAACCCCTCGTGTCCGGGTTCGGTAGCCGGAATTAGATAGGGATCGTAATTGGTATTATTTATGTATCGCCAGCCTAAGAATATAAATACCAATACAACTGTTACTTTAAGTCCCACAATAAGTCCGTTTACAAAAGCGCTTTCTTTGGTACCTTTTATCAGTAACAAGCTCATTAATACGATGATAAATACTGCAGGGAGATTTATCAACCCGCCATCCCAGGGACCCACCGTGAGACTTTGCGGCAGATGTATTTCAAAACCTTCCAGGAATTTGACAAGGTAGCGGCTCCAGCTGATACCAACAGTTGCTGCTCCCACAGCATATT
>JAATGW010000556.1 GCA_015654495.1 Chitinophagales bacterium | reverse complement strand
TTTCCATCATTTTGGAGATCATTTCCTGGTCATCGTACATGGTCAGTACAATGATCTTCACGTCTTCAAATTCTTTCCTGAGCAGGGAAATGGCGTTCACGCCATCCATTTCGGGCATGCGGAGATCCATCAGCAATACATTCGGACGCTTGAGCCTGATCTTATGCATCAGGTCTTTTCCATCTTCCGCCTCCCAGATGATCTTCAGATAATCCTTGTTGGTAAGCGCCATTTTGATGCCATCACGGAAAATTTTATGATCATCCGCGATCGCCACTTTAATGGGTTCGTTAACAGACATAAGCGGTGGTTGGTTTAAGCGCAATCAATAACGTTCAGTCAATCATCAAATTATTTACAAACATCGGGTTTCGGATACAAAAAATGATCGTAAAAACACCTCGTTAAATTACTCGTTGGTCTGAAAAATTACGAGCTGATTTTCCACCTTTAAGAGCCATCTGAGGGTAAAAACATCACTGCAAAAATCGGGCAATTCTCCTCTTGCAATTGAAAACCTGCTACCCTACTTTTGGTATGAAGTTGATTGGCGAGGATTCAGCAAAACTCCAATATCCTGAAACCGTCCGTTAATGTATTTCCAAATCCAATTGAGAAACCTGACAGCCAAATCCAGTGTCAATCAACTTTCACTTTTGTCCCAAGGTCCCGTTATTAAATCCAGCACGATGTTTTCCTCAGAAACCACATCCATTTAATCCGTACCGCCTTACCCTTTTTCTTTTTTCAATCTCATCAATCCGTATTTCTCCCGGGTAGAATCTGTCCATTTTACGATTTCAGCCTTAGTAAAATTACGTATTTTCCCGCGTAATTCTCCTTTATTTTAATTAGTTTATTTCCGGCACATCTTTTGCAAACAGGTGATTTACATAATTTTATGTTCCACATTTTGTGTCGTAAAATCCACAGACTACCCAAACCCCTTGGTGGTTGGCCGGTTCAAAGGCATATTTGGACTTATAACCAACCGGTCCTATCGACCACTAAATCTACAACTATGTTGAAAAAAGAAGTTCTGATTGACGCAAAAAATGAATTGCACGCTGGCATTGGCGAGCATATCGGCTATGAATTAGGTGCAAAGATGATTAAAGATTATTACGACAAATTTCAGGAAGCTGGTTCACAGTTTGTGGGTCGTAACATTATTGAAAAAATTCTAGCTCAACCTGATTGCATTGGAATCAGTATATATCGTGGGCTGGATGAAAAGCAGCGAATGAAATATGTATTTGCTGGAGTAGATTCTACAGGAAAGCCAATCTTAGAAATAACTGCAGTTGGTCCAGATGGCAATTTGCAGAAAATTGAAGGTTTGGTTGGAGATAGGAACAAAGTTGAGGGATGGATTGACCTTAAGTAAATTTAAAACTCAATTAGTTATCTGTTTTGTTTCTATATTTGATGACCTAATTCATCTGTATAGAAAAGGTACTAACATATCTAGCTAGCTATTCTGCAATAGTTCCCATAAGCCTGTTTCTTTTTCGTAAAAAAAAAGAAACAGGCTTAATTTATATAGCAATCTGTCTTGTCTTTGCATTAATTACAGATTTTTTCTTACGGCAACTTATTACTTCCCTTACCGGACACGAATATCTGCATACACGTATTTATACTATGGGAGAATTTGTGCTTGTTAGCCTTTATCTCAAAAGCATAATTAAAAGTAAGATAGTTCGTAAGTTAATTACCTATTCTATTTTCATATTTCTTGTTCTCGCAATTTATGACTCTACACAAACGGGGTCAGATTCATTTGATTCCCTTCCCACTGGACTGAGCTGTATTTTAATTTTGACAATGTCAATCTTTTATTTGTTCGAACAGATGAGGGAACCGGATAATCTATTTTTGTATTCAAGCCCTCATTTTTGGATTGTTGTAGGAATAATTATTTTTTTCTCAGGTACATTTTTCGTCTTTATTTTCTCACAGAATAGTCTGAAGGATCCCAATTTTGAACACTCTTTCAACTTAATTAATTCAAGTTTTGGCATTCTTAAAAATTTAATATTCAGCATAGCGTTTATAATAAAACCCGGCAAAAGCAGCGACAATTCCCTAAAAAGACAGAATTCTGCCTATCTCCGGTAAAATATCCTATAACCCTAAATGTAGTTGATTGTCAAAATGATATGGTTACAAGCCTTTCCCCTCCAGGCCAATAGCCCGGGTCCTTCCACAGTACTGTTTTTCGGTACACTCGGGATGCTCGTGCTTGCCATCGGCCTGGTGGTATTCATCGTTTTTCATCAGCGCCGGGTTATCAGGTACCAGAACCAGCTCCAACGAATGGAAGAAGAACAGCAGAAAATCCTGCTGAATGCTTCAATACGCTGGCAGGAGGAAGAACGCCAGCGCATTGCCGCAGATCTGCACGATGATGCCGGCCCCCTGCTTGCTACTGCAAGGCTCTACCTCAATGAAAACCTGCTCAAGCAGGAAATGAATGTACAACTGCAGAGCATCTATAATGCCAAACAGATCATCGACGATACTATTCAGCTGATCCGTAATATCTCTCATAGTCTGATGCCGCCCACTTTACGTAACTTCGGACTTGAATCAGCCATTAACGATCTCTTCCAGAAAATTTCCGGCTCAGGCTCAATGAACGCCAGTTGCCGTTTTCATGATTACCGTCAACGTCTTGCTCCCGACCAGGAGTTAATGATTTTCCGTGTAGTACAGGAGTTGGTCAATAATATACTAAAACATAGTAATTCAAGTTTTATTCACTTGACGCAGAATTACAGCGAAGACAGATTCTATCTTCGCCTCCATCACGATGGTCGCGGGATTACACAACAGGATTTTGATAAGATGAATAAAAGTTCGCTGGGGCTGGGACTGAAGAACATACAGAGCAGGATGAAAGTGTTACATGGGCGGATTAATTTCGAGAAAGACCTGTCACAAACTTATTATAAGGTCACTATGGAGGTGCCGGTTGAAATGGAGATGATGACCATGTAATGACGATTGTGCTTCGTATCTGATAAAAACCATAGGATGTAATGAACAACGGCCTGATTAAAGTGGCAATTGCTGATGACCACAAGATCTTCAGGAAAGGAGTGATTCTCTCGCTGAGGTCCTATACGAATTTGTTATTCGTACAGGAAGCGGAAAACGGCGATGAGCTGATCTCTGGAATTGCTGAAGCACAGCCTGATGTTATCCTTATGGATTTGCGGATGCCTATGAAGGATGGAATTGAAACAACAAAAGAAATAAGCAAGAAATATCCTGATATACGTGTGCTGATTCTGACGATGTATGAAGATGAAAGATTTGTTGCACACCTCATGGAAAACGGTGCCAATGGCTATCTCCTGAAAAGTGCCGATCCTACAGAAATCCGTAAAGCCATTATGGAAGTGATGGCCCGCGGTTATTATCTGAATAATTTCGTCAACAGAGTCTTACTCAAGAAATCACATACCAGAAGCAAATCCATTCCTACACTGAGCACAGAAATTCAGCTGAACGAAAAAGAGCGCGAAATAATCCGCCTGCTCTGCATGGAGTTCACAGCTGCAGAAATCGCACAGAAGATGGAGATAAGTCCAAGAACCGTGGAAGCCATTAAAGACCGCCTGATGGAAAGATTCGGCACAAAAAATACTGCCGGTCTGGTTTTCTTCGCGGTCAAAAACAACCTGATCGATTAAGATCGACCCTTTTAAACATCCTGTGCCAGAACCTCAGACCCTTTGCTAAGCTCAAAGCTTTACCCTTATGTTGATCCCCGGAGGATTTCTTTCTGGTACGTTATTGTCGTGGGTGCTTATTGCTCCGGCTATTCCATTATGTATACTGCTGATACGAAGACCACAATTTAATACCCTTTCGATTTCACTGATTATGTTATGCGTGGTAAGCCTTTTATCAGGCGCTTTTCTGCTTGTTACACCCGAGGAATCCGCACCTCAAAAGAGTTTTCATCACTTTGCCCTGTTCCTGGATTTTCTTTTCAATCTGCTTGTTCTTCAGTCCTGTACAACAAATAAAACCCTGCAAACGGTTGTCATCACATCAGGACTTGCATTCTGTGGTTTTTTCCTGAGTTTGTTGTTTATTTCAGATCAGCCACCCTTTCAACCAGTAGTAATAAATGTCGGTTATATCCTGCTATTCATACTTTCATTGCTGGTAATATTATTCCAGTTTCAGGATATTTCACGGCATCTTACTGTGGTTCCGGCATTCTGGATTACCTCTGGCATTTTTTTCCAGTTTGGCCTGCTGTCCTTGTTACTTTTTCTGAATGAAGGTTTGCGGGCTAAAAATATTGCCGACGACAATGCCTTTGGCATTCTTTATACTGTAATTAATATTATCCGTTTTATGTTTTTCTCTATCGGCTTATTGCTGATGAGGCGGGGCGACTAATATTTCTTCGATAATCTTTTTAATATCCGTGGTTGCTCTTGTATGATCAATTCTGTTCGCCATTACCGGATTGACTTTCTGCATCAGATCATAACTTTTGTCCAGCATCGCTCCTATCTGCGTAGCGCCATGATCATCGAGGCCTGCTTCCAATACGGCATTCGGCTCATTGTTTTTCAGATCATCTTTAATGTCCGTAAGATCATCTTTCACCAGAAAAAATGCCATCAGGGAAGTCCAGGCATCAACGAGCTTTGCGGCAATTTCAATATCAAATTCAAACACACATAAGGAAAAAAGAAAAGCATCAGCACGGCTGAGTGCCGGACAAGGATATCCGAAAGCAATTCCGGCTTTGCTTTTCTGACCGCTGAAAGAGGCGGCAAGGTCATTAAGAAATAAGGGATTTACAGAAACCTCTATAGCCTAGTTTATGCAATCTTCTCTATATGTTTCGAAGTTAAAATTCTCTATTTCCGGACT
>JAATGW010000685.1 GCA_015654495.1 Chitinophagales bacterium | reverse complement strand
TTTCAGTTCCGTAGGAACGGTGAATATTGTAGCGCCGGGTGCAAACCCGGCGGAAGCCAATACAATTTTGGTTTTTCAGTTCCGTAGGAACGGTGCAATTAATCGCCGGGGTTTTAACCCCGGAGTACATAAGGCAATGGCAGATATGGCTGTTTAAATAGCCCCCGGCTTTAGCTGGGGGTAACAGATATGGGCTTTAGCCCAACACAGGATGTATTGTTAATTTAAAATTGTTAACCTGTTTTAAACACCGGACCGATATGCATTTAAATCATTGCAAAAGCGATGATTTTCCAAAATAAAATGATCTGGTATCCGCCAGATCATTTTTATTTTAAGATTCTGTTTTATCCTCCGGATCTGGTGGGTGATCGTTAAAATTAGAAAACGATTTGCCACAAAATGTGATTACATTATTTTGCCGCTTTCACATCAACACCCAAATGAATTTCGTTCCTGATAAGATCATCCGGTTTGCCGGGATAGGTTATATTCCATTCCGTGCGGTCAATATTAAATTTGGCAATTGCTTCCACACTTGCCGGTGTTACGGTGATGCTGGCCGGGAACTCGATATTTTTTGTAACTCCCTTAATCGTAAGATTCCCGCTGATAGTGTGAGTAGGATTGGCCAGTTTGTATCTGTTCATTGACTCCTGCCGGGGATCAGCACTATCTTTAACCGTTCCGCTAAAAGGCTTTATACCGGTTATAACAAATTTCCCTTCGGGAAAACCGGAAACATCAAAAAAATCGGGCGACTTCAAATGACCTTCCAGTTTTCTGTTGGATACTGTATCTGATCCTGCTGGTCCAAGGACTTTCAGACTGGTAAAATCAATCACAAAATCACCTGAAGTAAGGGCTCCGTCTTTCACATTCAATTCGCCGCTTTTTACTCCAATTGTGCCTGTATGATAACCGCTCACTTTTGTGCCGATCCATTCAAGTTTACTTGCTGAGGGATCAACTTTAAAGGATTCTCCGCTTGTTGTTGCTGCATCTTTAGCTTCTGTGGCTTCGGCTTTTACTGCGTCCGGTGCATTTTTACACGCAAATAGTACAGTTATCAGCAGCAATGGCAGCGGGCTTTTTCTGATCATTTTCATATAAGAATTTTTTTGGTGCTTCTATATAACAATGATCTGCCAATATTGTTCCGCAATTTTGATTTCTTCTTAAAGAAATGAAAAAAAATAAACCGCAAAACTATTGCTTTGCGGTTATACTTTTACGGTAGGTATTTTTCTTAGTTATTTTGAAACTGTTACATCAACAACTTCTTTCACTACTTTATTTACTTTGAAAGTGTTGGTTTTGTTGGTAGCCAGGTTGGTAACTTCGAAAGTTGTACCATCAATCAGATCAAACTCTTTTGAATCCAGTTTGTAAACCCTGGAAATCATTTCGCCTTTCAGTTTTTCAGAGAAAAGAACTTCCTTGTCATTGTTTTTTACTACAACAAGGTATTCTGCGCTTGTGCTGTTGTTCAAAAGGAGCTGGAATGAAGGCAGTGCATTGAGTGTACCTACGAACTTCAATTCTGCATTTGAGGTATTGGTTTCAGTACCTGCAAAGCTGTTAACACTGATTGTCATTGCGATCGCGGCAAAAAATACCATTGCCATTTTGCTGTAATTGTTCATTGCTTTTTTCATAACATTAAATTTTGAATACATTAATAAAATTTTCAGAATAAACTCTTGATACGGCAGCATTCATTTCTGAAATAATATGGAAGCAAGTGAGCGGGCAGCTTTCGAAGAAGGTTAGTATCTGTATACTTGTTACTAACGGAATTGATAGATCAAAAGTACCCGCAGATTGTTATACATGCAACACTAGTTTTGCATGATTTCATCATGCCTAAATGGTTTTTGTGGGCCTGAAATCCAGTGTTCATCAGCATTTCGTCGTTTTCCTTAACTGATGCCAAAACGTTTTAGTACGCAGTTTTCAGGGCCTTTCGCAACATTTTCTTAACATTTGTATGAACAATAACGGTTACTGCCGGTCATTAAGCCCAAAAAATGCGTTCAGGTTCGGAATTAGGTGGCATAGGTTTGTCAAACTATTTATTCTATACATTTACAAATAGTAAATTTTTAGTCATATGAAAAGATTTCTCCCATCAACACTTACCATTCTCTCCCTTTTTTTGATTCAGTTTACAATCGCCCAGCCGGCGGGAAAAGTTATCCAGGAAAGCACCGTAAAAAGTTCCATACTTAATAAATCGGTTCGTTACACGATTTATCTTCCTCCGGATTATAACAGTTCAGAACGCAGCTATCCTGTCGTTTATCTTCTTCACGGATATACTGATGACAATACCGGGTGGCTGCAGTTTGGTGAGATCAACAGGTATGCGGATAAAGCGATTGCTGAAGGCAAAATTCCTCCGATGA
>JAATGW010000672.1 GCA_015654495.1 Chitinophagales bacterium | reverse complement strand
TGTGTTCTGAAAAAAATATTCCGATACAACAGGCAGAAATTCCGCTTCGTTGGTGGCTGCATAGGGACTGATATCAGATCCATGGTGGCGGATCTCGCTAATGGTTTTATGTATTTCTTTCAACCACGGTTCAGTGAGGGATTTGGGAATGAGATATTCAGGCAATCCATCGGTAGCGCCATCGGTTTTATCTACCAGGTGTACAAATTCATGAAGGCCCGTATTGCCCGCGCTGTTCTGCTCAAAACCTGCGTGGAGGGATGGCTGCGATAAAATCATTTCACGGTTCATCGCCCCTTCACCTACCATGCCGAGTACATTTCTTCCATCACCCTGCTGACGGAAACTTTCATCGAAAGTTCCGGGGTAAAGCAGCACTTCATCAAGATTATTATACGCCCAGTTGGGAAAATGAAACACCGGGATAATAGCACTCGCGCCAACGTATACCCGATCCCTATCAGTGATTTGTACATCGCCCACACCAACGATGCGCGTCTTGGCGAGGAATTTTGCAACACGGTCGCTAAACTGCTTTTTCTGTTCCTCCGGCAATTGCCTGTAAAAATCCACATGCTTCTCCAGCAGTGCGTTCAATTCATCCGTTACTGGTACGGGTTGGAGCACATTCTTCTTTTTCCTGGCCTGGATGAGAATGATTACAAAAGCGACGACTACGATGATAGTGATTATTGCACTCATTATAAAAACTTAAGTTTAAAGTTAGCGATAAACCTCGGAGCCATTTTTGTCGGGGTTCTGCTTTTCGTGGTCTGATTTCTGGTTAATGCGTGGCCGGATTGATCTCATATGCATAACGTTCATTGCCACCTTCCAGAATAATATCTATTTCATGCTATGATTTATCGAGGTAAAAAAGATTCGGCGCATGGCGCTTGTGGTGATACATATCCAATCCTGTTGCAATATGGTTGAAATGTAGCAAAAATAAAAGGAGACAGTCTTTTACAGACTCCCTCCTTTTACACTAATACTTTTTTTAAAACTATGGCTTCATGATAATATTGCCATCCAGGATGACCGCGGTTTGAGCCAGTGCCCTGCCCTTGATAGACGCACCGGTCTGGAAAGTAATTCCGGTCTTCGATAAAATGATTCCTTCGAAATGTGAAGTAGTTCCAAAGGTTGCCTGACCTGCAATCTGCCAGAAAATATTTTTGGCCTGCGCACCTCCACTCAAAGTAATTCTTACTGCCGAACTCATCGTTACATTTCCTGCAACCTGAAAAATCCAAACGTCGTTCGGACCACCTTTAATAGTCACACTTGCCGGCATTGTAACATTGCCTGTCCATTTGTAAAGCCCTGGAAGCAGTGTTCTGCCACCTATATTTCCTGTGCCTAATTCCAGAAAGTCAGGTGAAGGACGTCCTGCTGCGTCATTATATGCTGTAACCATATTATTTACCGCTGTAGTCATATTAATTGGCGTTGGAACTGCCATGTCAGCCGCATATATCTTTCCGGTTACCTGCGCGGAAGTCGCATATCCGGTAGCGTTAGTAATTGAAAATCCGGTAATATAGGATGTGGCAGCCGGGCTGAGGCCAAGATCACCCGTAACTGCTGATGTAGCATTATTATTTATAGCTGTTTTAGCAACAATAACATAATTCCCGGAAACTCCGAGATCTACCACCGGCAAGGCAGAGCTGGAGATTATGCCTGCTGTTGTGAAAGTCCACACGGAATTAGCAGCAAGACCTTTTCCCGCAAGGTTTTTTGCGCCGGTTGTGATAGTGGCGGTATAAACAGTGGCAGATAACAGGTCATCACTTGGTGAAAATTTCGCCGTTGTACCTGAATAGGTCACAGTTCCCGGAATATTTGTTGACCCCTTCTTTAAAGTAAACGTAGAATTGTTAATAGTCGTTGGATCCATGGACTCACTAAAAGAAAAAGTAATTTCTGAATTACGCGGAACGGCGGTTGCCCTATTAACCGGACTGGTTGCACCAGCTGTTGGGTTTTGTGCGGGACTCTCGTTTTTATTGCAACTTAGTATTGATGCAATCAATAGCACTGGAATAATTCTGATAGGATTCATAGGTTGAATAATTTAATAGTGAAAAATTTACTTGAACCGAACTTTTGGGTTTAGCAAGGAGTTATGCTTTCAGTATAAAGGATATTTCTGATCAGGTAAACCTGATGGTAAAGAAATACAACAGTAAGTTGGCTGAAAAGCGAAGAATTATTTCCTGAAATTAATTGCGACTTAGGAGAACTGCTCTACGCAAGGGCAACCCTTTCTCCAGGGTGCAAATCGAAATTAAAGGTAAGATCATCATAAGGAACGGAGTGCGGGAAATGTTATTGCAGCTAATAAATTGCTACGGCGGAATATCTTTGAGAATTATCTTATTCAGGTGTTAAATGCCGGAGTTCATCGACCAGAGAAAATCGATACAAGTACAATGACCAGGTAAAATCCGGCTTTTTCCCAAAGCTTTAAGGACCAGGATCTCGGAGGTGTTTGCTTCCAGGATACAATAGGAAAACTAATCCATCCCTCGAATTATTGCTGTAGATATTTTCAGCAGCGTGCCACCCTCGCTGACGGTGGGGTTTGTTAAGTATTTTGAGGTAGTTCCTATGCAGCATGGGATATACTCACCATATAAGGAATGTCTTTCACAATCTTCAGCAAATACCTGGACGAGATATATCGCGTCGTTGTACTAATCACAAAATCAATAATTCGTTGGATTATTCCTGATGTATTCTACTATGCGTTTTAGTTCCATGTCATCACGAATGGCATGTTCATGATATCTTGGTTGCCAGTCAAACACCAATCCCAGTTTACGTGCCTGTGTGGTAACTGACGATTTAAACCCGCGGATGATGGAAGCCAGGTATTTTGATTGGGGGCCGAATTTGTTTTTCACATTCGTTGCAATCGTTTTGGTTGTTTTAATCGTAGGGACGCAATGCATTGCGTCCCTACGATTAAAACCAACGCGTATTGTGACATCCTGATGACACGGATCACCACCCTGTCTAAATCCAATAATCCCGTGAAAATGATCCGGCATTATTTCAAATTCATCCAGGGTGATATGCATATCCGGTCGGATTGAAACCGTTTTCAACCATTCTGCATTCACAATTTTTCCCAAAATGGACAAATGCATTTCACCATCAATAATTTCACCGAAATAAGGCTGCCGATTTTTTGTAACAATAGTGACGAAAAATGTACCCTGCGAATAATTCCAATTGTGCATCCGCGGGGAATCATTCCGAAATTTTCCACAATATCTTTCAGACATGAAGGATTAATTTTTACCTGGATCCAAATTACCCTATTGATCATTTTTACAATTGTGTGGTTTCACGGTATAAGATGTTTTTTAACAGGTTTATTGTTCCAAAACCTGGGATGAATTACTGGAATGGGAATCGTTGGGGGCATGGGAATTTTATCGTGTTTATGGGCATGTTAACTGTGGATCACCGGCCTCCGCTTCCCAACTCCGGTCGCTGCTTCAAACGCCGCTCCCATCTGCAAAACACTCCAATCCTTATTAAACCGCCCCACTATCTGTAGCCCGATCGGCAAACCATTTTTTGAAAACGCACATGGCATCGACAAGGCCGGATTGCCCACGATAGAAATATAATATGACGACTTCATCCAGTCGAGATAGGTTTCCATTTGTACACTTTCAATATTTTTGGGATATGGTGTGTTTACATCAAATGGCAAAACCTGACTGGTGGGCAATACCAGAAATTCATATTTCTCCATAAACTGCTGCATACGCCGGAATAAGTTCGATCGCTTGATTTCGAGTCGCGACAGGTATGGGCCTGTTAGTTTGCGCGCTTCAGTAATATGCCATTTTGTGTATTCATTAAGTTTGTCACTATCAGTAGCGAGAAATTCACCATACTGAGCTTCGTACTGCCAATGCCGGAAATTGACAAAACACTCATTGGCATCGGTCATGTCGGGTTCTGCTACTTCGACTATGCATCCCAGTGATTCGAACACTTTTCGTTGCGCATCCACAGCATCCTTCACCTCTTTCTCCCAGGGCAGTCCGAAATCTTTTACAAAAGCAACACGCACACCTTTAAAATTTCGTTGTAATGGCTTTGCGAACTGCGCCGGATCTTCCATAATTGAAATAGGTGAACGACTATCAGGACCGGCCTGCACACTAAGCAGCAATGCGCAATCAGCAACAGTACGTGCCATCGGACCCAGCACACCCAATGTACCCCAGGCCAATTTTGCTGCAGGAGCAGGTACCCGACCAGGTGATGGCCGCAAGCCGACAACATTACAAAAGCTTCCGGGATTTCTTAACGATCCCCCCATATCACTTCCATCTGCCAGGGGCACCATTCCGCAGGCGAGCGACACTGCTCCTCCACCCGTACTACCACCGCAGGTCTTTGTAAGATCATAAGGATTCAAGGTCTTACCGAAAATGGGATTAAAAGTTTGTGAGCCCATGCCGAGCTCCGGTACATTTGATTTTCCAATTATAATAGCACCGGCTTTTTTTTGCCGTGATACCAATAGAGAATCAGCTGTTGGAATATTATCCTTCCATAACGGTGAACCGTAGGTGGTTCTTATTCCTTTTGTTTCCGTGAGATCTTTAGCAGCAACCGGCAATCCGTGCAATGCACCTGTTGGTTTACCTTTTGCGAATGCTTCATCCGCAGCGAGGGCCTGTGCGAGGAGTTCATTTTCAGGTACCAGGGTTATGATCGCATTGACCTTACTATTTATTTTCTCTATCTGTTGCAGATGCGCCTGCATAAGTTCGCGGGCAGAAATTTTCTTTGCCCGAAGCAAGGCAAGCATTTCTAAAGCTGTCAGGTAACAGATTTCATTATCGGCACCAGACAAATCGGGCACACCAGCCACTTCTTCTTCGGTTTCCTTTTTAACTGAAGCGAAAGCAGGCGATCCGATTGCAGACAAAGCAGCGGCAGAACCGATTTTGAGTATTTGCCTGCGACCGAATTTTTTGCCTGACATGCTACTATTTTTTTGACAATAGTAGTAAAGATCCGGATGTGAAGCGAAGTTATTGTAGGGACGCGATGCGTCGCGTCCCTACAATAACGGCCGGCCCGGCTTTTTACACCGTGCTTTTCTATGTTTTCTATGTGCCCTACTTGTCCGCCGAAGCGAAGCGCAGAAGGATGTGGTTGAGACAGGCAAAAGGCAAGAGGCAAAAGGCAAAAGGGACCAGCCGGTTCATGAAGATAGGGTTCCTATGCACTTTTCTATGTCTTATATGTCCTATGAATCTCCTATGTGGTTCTGATTTGTTTTCAGCCGCGGTTTGTTTTGGGCCACCTGGAAACATAGATTAATTTAGAACAACAGGCAAAGAATTATTTATAATACAAGGTCACAACACTATTCGCTTTCAAAACAAGCGCCTTAGGCGCTTCTATCAATCCCTCATCTCTACAGTTATCATCAACCGAAGTAATATATTTCGTAAACGTTGCGGGCAATCCAGTCCCGGATAATTGTACCGCACGACTCTCGTTGTTATCATTAACCAGGATGATAGTTGTTGATTTGTCAGCGGCATGTGTAAATGCAAGAGAATAAATTTTATCAGTTTCGGCTGCATCCGCTTTCACGCGGATTGCACCCGGACGAACAAACCTGTAAAAATTTTTAGACACGTAATACCGCTTGCTTTTTTCACCGGCACTGCTCATCAAACTATATTCATCCAGCTTTGAAGTACTTAATGACCAGAATAACCAGGCCGAACTGTTTCCAAATTTAATAGCCGTGTACATTGCTTTTGCGAGGTCAAACGCACCACTCCAGTCATTTTTATAGCCGGAGGTTTCCGTCATCCACAAAGGTTTGCCATACTGCGCGCCCCAGCTGTACATCGTTTGCTAGGTTTGTGCTTCAGGACTATTCGCTGTAATACCATCAAGTTCATAACCGTGTACTGCAATGATGTCTGCATAGCCTCTCGCTTCAGCATCATTGAGCGTTGGTTGTACCATACCGGAAACACCTTCGAGATAACCAATATCCTCAGGCAGAAATAATTTGGTTTTAATATCTTCTTTTTTAAATCTCCGTCCGACTGTTTTCAGCAGATCCCGCAAAGCATCTCCATTAAAAACCGTTGATGCATAATATTGTGAAAACCGCGGTTCATTCTGGATACTCAGGGCATATACATCGATACCCGTTTCCTGTTTGATTATCCTGATATAAGCAACACATATCTCCGCAAACTCTTCATACATATCAACCCGCAACTGATTGTCTGCTGCAGTTGGATTGGGATTGTATGCAGGCGCCGAATTCTGATTTGTACCGTTATTGATTTTATTGTTTGTTTTCATCCAGGCAGCCCCGCTCCATACAGAGACAATCATCTTATTTAACCCGGCTGCTTTCATGTCCCTGAGATATTGAAGATGGTCAGCCAGCTTTCCGTCATTCCCGGGTGTATTGGTATTGATATTATACTTAGTCAGGTCAGTTATCTCCGGGTCGTTATTATCATTGACAATTTCAAAATTGGTAGGAATATCTTCGCGGAGAATAGTCAGACCTAAATCATTAATCAAATCATTTACAAATTCCGCACTGGTAAAAGGTCCGCTACTCCAGTACACGTCTTTTGCACCAAATCCACCAAAGCCATCCATAGTCTGGTATTTGGTATTCAGGTCGATTGTTATTTGTGAAGCCTTAGTATTAACGTTGATACTGACTTCAACCGGGCTATTTACCTTATCACTAACGGCTAATTTCACAGTGAAAATATCTCCCGTTGTGTAAGTAAAAGTTTCAACTGCGCTGCCTTTCCTAGTTGTACCTTCTCCGAAATTCCAGTTGTACTCCAGCGGATCATTATCGGCATCGCTTGCAACCGCAGTAAACTGATACGTCATCGGTGCAGCACTGATCATTTCTGCGGTTATACTTACCAGTGGTTTTGCATTGGCTTTATTTCCCGAAGAAGTTTTTCCGCAGGAAGGGCATAAGATCAGGAGTATGACCGTGAGGAGATTGTGGTTCATAGTTTATAGTTCACAGTTCATAGTTCTTAGTTCACAGTTCATAGTTCACAGTTCATAGTTGGTGGTGTAGTTTAAAGAGGTTTAACGTTCAACGTTGAACGTTAAACGTTAAACCTCCTACGAACTATGAACTATGAACTATGAACCATGAACTAATATCCTGCATTCTGCCTCATATTGGGATTGACATCGAGTTCTGAATTAGGAATCGGCATATAGAGGTGTTTTGACGCATCAAATGCCATCGGAACATTGGCGTTAAAGAATGCATTATTCAATGTTATTATACCTTGCATATGCCATCTGCGCAAGTCAAACCAACGCTGACCCTCACCTGCCAGTTCTATAAATCTTTCATCCATTATCCAGGTCATGATTTTTGTTTTGTCCGATTCTGCTGTGCTGTAATCAGCAGGTACAGCTCCGGCGCCTCTGGCTCTCGCTCTCACCTGGTTGATCAATCCAATCGCTTCTGCAGTAGATCCTCCTGACTGCAAAACTGCTTCTGCCTTAAGTAACAACACATCAGCATAACGAAGTAACCTTGGATTATTTGCACTGGCAACACCTGATTGCGTGAGCTTATCTCTTCTAACATATTTAGTAATTGTGCGATCTGCTGCTACCAGGGTCACTGCAAGCCTGGGATCAGCAGGATCAAAAGCACTTACCAGTTTGGGTGTGGCAAACCACCTTGACTGACCAAAGAGCGAAAAATTGTTATCATAGTATCCCCAGTATGTGGACATCGACCCGATCGCATTATCAAAATCATTGGACAACCAAACATTATCCAAAGCAAATGGCTGTGAAGCCTGAAATTCAAACAGGGATTCAGCATTATTCTCCGTATCAAATGCAAAATTATCTTCGAACACCGGCACCAGCGAGAGTCCTGAAAGTTTATTAAACGCAGCTATTGCTGCAGTATAGTCTGCAACATTTTTTGTAGCTGAAGCTTTAAACACCAGGGATTTCCCCAACATGCCATTGGCAGAATTTGCTGTAGCCCTGCCCCGGTCCGTAGCACTCCAGCTCGGTGGAAGCAGCGCCGCTGCCTCTGTAAAATCAGAAATGGCCTGATCGATCAATTGAGTACCGGAACTGTTTGAAGGTGTAAACTGGTCTGCAGCAGTTACTCTCTCGGTCCTGAGTGGCGCTGTTCCAAAATAATTCCAGAGATAATAATAAGCAAGACCGCGAAGAAAAAAAGCTTCGCCTTTATGGTAGCTTTTAAGATTTGGTGTTACATAAATGCCATCTTTCACTTCATCTACTTTTTCTATCACCACATTTGCCCGCGCTACCAACACGTACAGATTCTGGTACATATAACTTATGCTGCCGTTACTCGGTTGTATGGGACCAAAAACTTCAAAAGCCTGGTCTGATGCATTAGTAGTAATATCATCCCCTTCTAAAAACAACATCGGCGTTAAAGGACTCCCACCGTTATACCAGAAGAAGTCGCTCAGTTTTGAATACATGCCATATACCGCTTTTGTAAAATCAGATTCCTGAGCGAAAAAATTCGCTTCAGTGGGACCATGCGGAAGCAGTTCAAGCTTGTCCGAATTGCAACTCAACGAAAGAAACATTGCAATGATTGAAACAACCCCGTACCTTTTAAGATTAGGAAGCCTCATAATATAATATTGTTGTAGTTATTAATTTTATTAAAGACCCAGATTGATACCAAACAGGAATTGTCTTGTTGGTGGAATGCCACTTACTTCCGGATCAAGTCCGCTATAATCGGTAATAGTAAAAAGATTCACCGCGCTCAGGTATATTCTTAAACGCTGTGCAACTTTCATTTTTCCCATCATTTCAGGAGAGAAGGTGTAACCTATCTGCATATTTTTAAGACGGAGATAACCTGCATCCTCAACATAACGGGATGATATGCGATTGAACTGAGCGGGATCACCATACACAGCACGTGGCATGCTTTCAGAAGGATTGCTTGTCGTCCACCTGCCCAATGTTGTAGCCCACTGATTAGCGGGACCACTCATCGCTTCCAGTCCGGATCTTTCAGAGTTATATTTCTGTACATCACCAACTCCCTGAAAGAAAATGCTCACATCAAAACCTTTCCATTCTGCACCCAATGAAAAGCCGTAGTAATAACCGGGAATTGTTTTACCGAGATATGTCCTGTCGTTTGAATTGATGAGACTATCAGGTGTAGGACTATACCGTTCCTTGGATCCCGTTGCAGGATTACCGTACACATCCTGGAAATACATATCTCCAGGTTTGTACTGGTAGCCACCGATATTTCCATCGCCTTTCGGATGCGCAAGTTTCCATGCATCAATTTCAGCCTGCGACTGAAATATTCCGCCTACTTTATATCCCCATAAATAGAACATAGAATAACCTTCTTCTATTCTTCCAAATTCACCACCGATCGGCGATCCTTCATTTAATTTGTCGACCCTGTTTTTTACTGTGGTGATATTACCTGCAACATTTACATTAACCTGCCCGAATGTTTTATTATATCCTACCTGTAATTCTATTCCTTTGTTACTTACACTCGCTACATTCAGATCCGCTGGCAACTCTATTCCGGTATTTGGCGGCAGAGCAACAGACTGAATAATGTCATAGGTTTTTTTGCTGTAATATTCAGCAGTCACTGTTACTGACCTGTTGAACAGGAGCGCATCAAATCCAAAACTTGATGTCTCTACTTTTTCCCAGGTCAGCGTTGTGTTTGCAAAATTCGGCAGCCTTGCTCCCTGGTATTGCGTACCGAATGGGTTGCCATTGCCGGAACCCAACGGATAATCCGGTGTTAATCCTACATTGGATAAAAACTGGTAAGGACCTGCTGATTGAAAATTTCCCAACCGGCCCCAGCCACCGCGGATTTTTAAATCGTTGACAAAAGTATTTTTTGGAAAAAAATCTTCTGAACTGATTCGCCAGGCGGCAGCAAACGATGGAAAGGTTTCCCATTTATTTCCTGGCGCAAGTCTGGAAGAACCGTCCCTGCGAACGGTAGCATCGAAATAATATTTGTCGCGGAATTTATAACTGATCCTGCCGAGATAACCGATCAACGCATCTTCCTGCAAAACACCCTGGAAGCCCTGGGTATATGGCGGCTGATTGGTGATCTGACGGTATTGCGGATCAGTATAATTTATATTGCCACTAATATCAGTTGCACTCCAGCTTGCAAACTGATCAGACACGCTAAGTATTACATCAATATTGTGATCTTCCTTAAAAGTGTGATTATAGTTAGCAGTTATTTCTTTATTCAAATTGTAGGTCTTTCCTTCACGTTCTCCATATCTTCCTTTTGCATTACCATCTGTACCTGCGTAAGGATTGCCCGGCGTTTGGGAAAATCTCCAGGAGTCAAAATCATTCCAGCTTTTCCTGAGATTATTATATTTCTGTCCGCCTACTGATGCCCGGACCTTTAAGCCGGTGATGGGTTCAACCTGAACGTATACAGTTCCAAGCAGGTTGGTCAGGTCATAATCATTACTCATTAATTTCTGAAATCCGAAAACATTGAACCTTGTTTGCGTGCCCCACAACAATTTTGGATCGCCGGGTGCAAAAACAAAAGGAGCACCAGGATCTAATTTGGTAGGATCATATGCTGCATTTGGAACAAAAGAACCAGAAGCTGCCGCAGCGTATCCTGTTACATCATTCGGATCGTAAATGGGCTGAAAAGGAATTGTAGCCATCATCGTATTAAGGTCGCTACCTGTATTCTCCATTGCATTCTGCTGAATCAATCTTACATTGATCCCTGCAGAAAGAAATTTGGTAATATTTGCATCAATATTGGTTGCAAAAGAAAAGCGCTCTATCTTATTTGCTTTTAAAGGACTTTCTGTGCGGTTATATCCTGCAGAAAAAAAGTAGGTGGTACTTTCACTCCCGCCCGAGATTTTTGCATTGTAATCCTGTATCGATGCATTTTTATTTCTTAGTTCATTATCCCAGTCATAAGTAGGATCATTACCAACATAGGACGGACTCGTCTTATCATATAAAGGGCCAAACTTCTGTGCAAATGATGTATTGGCATCAGGATTTGCAGCATATGATTCTTCCAGCAATGAAAAATATTGCTGCGTATTCAGTGTTTCAATTTTTTTCGGAATGTTCTGCACTACATAAACCGCATTCAGTTCCAGCCGGGCTTTACCTGTTTTTCCTCTTTTGGTGGTGATGAGTATAACACCATTGGACGCTCTTACACCGTATATCGCCGCAGCAGAAGCATCTTTCAAAACGCTGATTGATTCTATATCAGCTGGATTGATCATTGAAAAAATATTCAGGGGAGAACGTATATCACCAACAGCGCCGCTGGTTACACCTGCACCACCTTCAAAAATCGGTATACCATCAATTACATACAGAGGTTCGCTGAATCCAAAAGTATTAACACCACGGATACGCACAGTTGGTCTTGCGCCAGGTGCACCACCACCGCTTTCAATAAATACGCCAGCTGCTTTACCCTGCAAAGCCAGCTCCGGAGACATCGCAGTACTTTTCTCAATGTCTTTTGCACCCACATTGCTTATTGCGCCGGTTACATCTCTTTTACGTCTGCTGCCATATCCAACCACAACCACTTCATCCACTTTGGAATCTTTCAAACGCATATTGACTCTTAGTGGCGTTGATCCTGCAACCCGCACTTCCATATCCTCATAGCCTACATAAGTAACTACCAAAGTAGTGATGTTGTCAGGCATTTCTAAAGTGAAACTTCCGTTTTCAGCGGTTGTTGTTACTATACTGGTATTGCCTTTTGCGCGTATCGTTGCACCTACGAGTGGTTTGCCGGACTCGTCTGTTACCGTACCTGTTACCGGTATCGCCTGCTTCTCTGGTTTTATGGGTGGTGGCGTGTTCATTACAAGCTCATCCTTTGGTTTTACAACAATGGTCATTCCTATGATGCTGTAGGTTAGTGGCTGTTCTTTGAAACAGGCATCAAGCGCCTCAGTAAGTGTGGCATTTTTTATTCTGATACTTACTGTTTTTGCCTGCTGCAACCATTTGTTGTCGTAGAAAAAAACATATTCAGATTGTTTCTCAATAGCCTTGAACACCTTATTTAAGGGTGCATTTCTTTCGGAAATGGAGATTTGTGAAAAGCCTTCAGCACTTACCTGCATAAAGGCAAGAACCAAAAGTAAAATAGTAAGTTTCATGACCCGCAATGTTTGCCTGTCTATCCTGTTCCAGGAGAAGGCAGGGCGAATTTTAGTAATCAGTTTTTGAGTAAAAACCTCATTACAAAGTGCCTCAAAATGCATAGCTTTGATTTGTTTTAGTTAACGATTAAAAACCTTCCTGGTATAATTAAGAGTCAACCTAAAACGTATTCCAGAAGTGTTCCACCACTTCTGGTTTTTTTTAGATCGACCGGACTAAAATGCTATGGTGTTACTATTATTTTTTTCCCTTCTATTCTAAAATGAACTTTTGATTCCTGTAAAATCTTCAGCACTTCCGACGCATTGTTATTGCGGCCGATCTTTCCAACAAATTCCCTCTCTGGTATTTTGCCTTCATAGGAAATAGCCACATCATACCATCTCGCAATCTGTCGCATTACGGTTTGCAGATCAGCTTTATCGAAAGAAAAATAGCCATTTTTCCAGGCCACAACCTCATCCACGTCCACATCATTCACCAGTCTGAAATCAGCATTGCCGGCCAGTTGTGCCTGTTGACCGGGTTTTAAAACTGCGGTTCGCCCCGCATTCGAGAGACACACTTTTCCCTGCAGTAAGGTGGTATTTACCGAACGTTCATCGTTATAAGCGTTCACGTTAAAATGCGTACCAAGCACCTTTATATTCATTTCATTTACCTTAACCACAAAAGGCTTTATTGCATTATGAGCAATTTCAAAATACACTTCACCCGTTATGTCAACATTTCTTTCATCACCGGTAAACACCGTCGGATAGCGGATAGAAGATTCCGAATTCAACCACACATTACTACCGTCGGGCAGGGTTAATTTGTATTGCCCGCCTCTTGGCGTTGACAGGGTATTGAACTGTGAACCCTCTGAATTATTTCCAGTTGATTTATACACTAATTCGCCGCTTGCAGTTTTATAAACCTGTGTTTTCCCCTGAATTGCTACCTGGCCGGCTTTTGCATCATCGAGTGTTACTGTTGCTCCATTACCGAGGGTCAGCACAGCTTTGTTACCGCCGGGCAATACTTCCTGCGCCAATGGCTGTACAGGAGCAGGAATATTCTGATCTGTCTTATTTTTTGAAAGAATGGTGGATATAAAGTAGGAAGACAATGAAATAATTAGAATTGCAGCGGCACTGCGATACAACATACT
>JAATGW010000577.1 GCA_015654495.1 Chitinophagales bacterium | reverse complement strand
TAGTCGTAGTAGGTAACAGGATAAAACCCGCTACGCGGATCAAATATCCTCGGCTTATAACCGCTGTCGGGTAATTGAACAAATGAATGATGTATGCGAAGAGTTATTGCTTCTGATGACGGAGCAACTTCATCTACAAACCGGCCCGTAACACCATCGGAATTTACCCAGGTGAGTTCTGATTCAAGCTCCGAATTCAACGGGAAGTTTTTTGTGCCCGGCATAAAGAGAACCGACCTCGATTTGTCCAATGTATAATTTCCCTGTTGCCCACGTCTTAACCGGTTGCTGACCTGCATAGCATCGCGCATCAGAAAATCTGTAGCATCTACTAAAAATCTTCCCCCCGTTTCCGCCTCTACTGCAAAACCCCAGATTACAGATTTGGCAAAGGACTGCTCAACTGCTTTTTTTTCGCGCGGGTCGTCAGATAAAGCGCGGAAACCATAATTTGGTTCCACCATCAGGATCTTTCGCCCGGTTTTTGAAAATTTTACTATTCTCCCACCACCCAATAGTCCGCGATCCAGGCCTATATCATTTGAACCCAGTCCGGCGGGCAATGACATAACATATAAAAATTCCTGGTCCAGTCTTTCTATTTCCAGCCATAGCTTTCCGGTATTCTCGTCCCAATAGTAGGGAATATAACCATTGAGCTTTTTCATCTTTCCGGCTTTTTCTTCGATGGAAGGCAGTGGCTGCGCAAAACTGAAAACAGGAATAAGCAAGAGGAGTAGTATCTGTTTTTTCATGCAGATTATTTTTTGGTAACTGTATAATAAATAAATGGAAAATAAATCAATGCAGTCAGAATTCAATTATGCAATTGATTTCATATGCGTATGCGGGCCGCAGAAAATCTGCAGGTATCCGTAATGCCGGCAATCTAAAGCATGAAAATAGATGAAGAAAAAATTAATCCGCTATCGATTCAGCAATTTTTTTAAAGCGGTCCATGATTTTTGGCAACATGGCCAGGTATTTTTTTCCGATGATCGTCCACCAGAAAGAACTCAAAGGTCCTTCTATCCAGACCTCGTTGGTGATGATGGTTTTGTTATTATGATAACCAATCAGACGCCTTACATACAAGTGCGCGAGCAGCAACTTTGTATCCATTGTGTAGGTAAAATTGGGAGTGCAGGAAGCAATTGTAAATTTTGCCCTTGGTCCTATTTCAGTTGTTACTATCCCTTCTGCATCTGTTTTAAAGTCACCGGTGAGGTTGGAATCCTGAACGGCTTCGTCCCAGCTTTTCCAGTTCTTTACATCGGTCCAGAGTTTCCAGATTGTTTCCGGACTTGCTGTTGTAAGAATAGAATGAGCATATTGCATAGTAAAAATCTTTAATTACGAGCGCAATCTGGCTCAAATTATCCAATAAGAGTGCCGGTTTTTTAGTGATGTTGATAAGTTCTTATTATTTTCATTGAATAGGCATAAATGGACAGTTTTTGGTATGCGAAAATTAATATAGTATTAATTTATTGTTACCAATCTGGCCTGATTTGCCATTTAATGTTTTTCTGAACCAAGCGTATGAAAATTCAATTCTGGTCGATCGGTAAAAATAACGAGCCCTATATCAGAAATGGCGTGGAGGATTTTTCAAAAAGAATCAGGAGGTATTATCCGGTTCAATGGGAAATAATTCCGGTTCCGAAAAATTCTGCAAGTATGAACCCTCAGGAACAAAAAAAGCAGGAATCGAAGATCGTGCTGGATAAAACAGGAAAAGACGATTTCCTTATCGCACTTGACGAAAATGGAAAGGAAATGGATTCGGTACAACTGGCTTCGTTTATACAAACCCGTGCCAATGAAAGCGTAAAACAGATAATTTTTCTGATCGGAGGCGCGTTTGGATTGGATGATACCGTATTGAAAAGAGCTGATTTTTGCTGGTCTCTGTCGAAATTAACTTTTCCGCATCAGCTCGTTCGACTTATACTTGCAGAACAGATCTACCGGGCCTGTACGATTCAACGAAATGAAAAATACCACCATAGCTGATTTTAGTCACGAACACCCTAAAAAAATGTCATAAATGACTGTTACACTCGCCATCATAATCGTTACCTGCCTTGTGTCTTTTCCTGCATTTAATAACGATAAGATTAAAGAAGATCTCCTTTTCTGGCCTTACGAGATCCAAAGAAAGAATCAGTATTACCGGTTTCTGACAGCGGGGTTTCTGCATGCGGATACGATGCACCTGATATTTAATATGGTGTCGCTGTATTCATTTGGTGCTGCTTTGGAGTACCCTTTATACCCGAGTCTGTTCGATGGAAAAATCCCTGTGGTACTTTTCAGCATTCTATACCTGTCATCAATTGTCGTTGCCTGTATACCCGATTATTTTAAATACAAAAATGAATACAGTTATCGGGCACTTGGTGCTTCGGGCGCTGTTTCGGCTGTAATATTTTCGGCCATAATTATTCAACCTACCAGTACTATCCGTTTCTTTTTTATTCCTTTCGACATTCCTGGCTGGGCTTTTGGACTGTTGTTTCTGGCTTTGTCGGCATATCTGGCAAAAAAAGGCGGCGGAAATATCGGGCATAGTGCCCATTTCTGGGGAGGAGTTTACGGCATAGTTTTTACATGGCTTGCTGCACGTGCTTTTACAAATGTTGATCTACTGAAAAGATTTGCAGAACAGGTTTTCTGATTTCGATATCAGGAACTTTTCAGATATAATCAGAATAAATTAGGATTCGCGATGCAGCATGCTTATTTTAAATGAAGCCGGAGCGAGCGTTTTGTTGCTGATGTTATTTTAAATCTATCGTCAATGCGGTGACCGACGATCCAGAGAATCCGTTTATTGGATTCAACCACAAGAACTTTTTCCTTTTGCGTTTTTGATAATTTCAGGTCGATAAAGAAACGGGAGAGTTTTTTCTTTTTCTTCATTCCAAGTGGATAGAAATAGTCGCCGGTTTTCCACCTTCTTAAAATCAGTGGAAAACTGATTTCTTTCAGATCAAGCTGCGCTGTATTTTGTTCTGAACCCGGCACTACAATATCATCGGAATAATCAATCTCCATTTTTCCTCCCGAAAAAATAATTTCCTTCTCACCAGCTTCTATCACAACTGTGCTGAAGGAGTCTGCTTCCATGTCAGAAATAATCAGCCAGTTCCTGTTTTTTAACAATCTGTGTGTTGATGAAACAATCCATTTACCTGTATCGCTGTCCATCAATCTTACTGCATCATTTAACTGACCACTCTGAAAACCAAATGGCTTTATCAGCTCATACAGAACAGTACTTACAGGTTCACTTAAACGCAATTTTTCTACCGGAATCATCCACTGATTTTCCTTTTCCAACAAAAGGCGGTTTCGATGGATTGCCATTGCCTGTTCAAAAAGAATTGCAGTATCCTTAAAACGCGAGAGATTGAAAGCAAGGTTTTGTTTAATATTCGAGATAACTTTTTCTGTGATCGGTACCAGTTCGTGACGAATAAAATTGCGTGTATATTTTGTCGTGCTGTTTGAAGAATCCTCCACCCATTCAAGCATATTTGCACTTGCAAACTCTTCTATTTCTTTTCTGGTAGCAAAAAGTAAAGGGCGCACAATAAAATCGCGTTTAGCCGGAATTCCTCTCAATCCATTGATACCTGAACCCTGAAAGAAATGAAAAATCATTGTTTCAATATCGTCATCGAGATGGTGTGCGGTTAGCAACAAAACTTTCCCTCCCGTTTTGACCTGGGGCGATTTTGTTAGTTCTTCAAACCATTCATAGCGGATTTTTCTGGCGGTCTCCTGTATGGACATTTTTTCTGATACAGCCAATCCTGTAGTATCGAATTTTCTGAGATGAAGCCTGGTATTATATTTTTCTGAAAGCCTTTCAACAAATTTTTCATCACGCTCACTTTCTTCTCCACGCAGCTGAAAATTGCAGTGCGCTATTTCAAATTTGTAACCAGCGAGATATAATAAACCGCATAGCACAATTGAATCAATACCTCCACTTACGGCAACGATCAGTCTGTCGTTTTGCAGAAATAATTTTTCTTTCAGGATAAATGATTTCATCCTGTCCCGCAAAGCCTGCTTATTTGAATCTTTACTGATAAAAAAGTTTTTTATAAAAGTTCAGGATAGTTTCAATCCATCAGATCTATTGCTGTTTGTAACTCACCCCTGGCATGATTATCATTCAGCTTCCCGGCTTCTTCAATACCCCTCGAGTAAACATTAAGAGCTTCTTCAACCTCACCGCTCTTTTCAAGTAATTTACCCAGATGCAGATATGATCCGATATATTCCGGATTTTCAGAAATGATATTGTCAAGTAACTGAATTGCATCTTCTTCTTTGCCGGCCTTTACAAATTCCATCGCGAGTGCATGCCTGCTGAAAAAATCTTTTGGGTCGGCTGCAATAAATTCCATCAGTTTAACGATCCGATCCATTTTTTAAAATTAATCTGCTCAAATAGTGAATTTCTGACTTCAACGATTATATTTGTATTCAAATTGGTTGCATAAACAACCTTAATAAATTCATGATCATCAACTTAAACGCCTGTCATGAAAATACTTGTTTGCATCAGCAAAACTCCTGATACCACAGCAAAAATAGCTTTCACGGATAACAACACGAAATTCGCAGCTGATGGTGTGCAATGGATACTAAATCCTTACGACGAATGGTATGCATTGGTGCGCGCGCTTGAACTAAAAGAAAAAGACGGATCAATAGTACTGCACCTGATAAATGTTGGCGGTGCTGATGCTGAACCTGTGATAAGAAAAGCACTGGCCCTGGGTGGAGATGAAGCCATCAGGGTAAACACAGACAGCCGCGATAGTTTTTCGATTGCAGCCCAGATAGCTGCTTACGCAAAAACAGCAGCCTATGATCTTATCCTTACAGGTAAGGAAACCATTGATTTCAATGGTTCTTCTATCGGAGCGATGGTGGCTGAATTACTGGACATGCCTTATATAGCTCTTGCTACAAAATTTGATCTCAATGGTACAACGGCCACGGTTACACGGGAAATCGAGGGCGGTGAGGAGGTTGCTGAAGCGGGTCTGCCACTGGTGGTTTCCTGCCAGAAAGGAATGGCAGAAGCAAGGATTCCTAATATGCGCGGGATTATGGCTGCCCGTACCAAACCCCTCAAAGTAATTGAAGGGGTTGCAGTGGAAGCACTCACAGCGATTAGTTCCTTCAGCCTGCCACCAGCCAAAGCAGGAGTAAAAATGATCCCTGCCGATCAGGCTGAAGAGCTGGTGCGTCTTCTTCACGAAGAAGCTCGTGCCATCTGATCCTATTACCTCAATCTTAATTTTTTATATTATGCCTGTACTGATATATGTTGACCATGCAGATAATCACATCAAAAAATCTTCCTTTGAAGCCCTGACATATGGCGTGGATCTTGCGTCTGCGATGGGAACAACAGCTGATGCGGTGGTTTTAGGTACTGTCGCAGATAATCTCGCTTCTCTTGGAAAATACGGCATTAAAAAAGTATACCAGGTTGCAGATGCAAAACTTAACACCCTGGATGCGCAGGTGTTCACGCAGGTGATTGGAGAAGTAATTGCAAACACGGGTTCAGATACCATCGTATTTTCAGGGAATGTAACAGGTAAGGCTGTCGCACCTCGTTTGTCTGCAAGACTAAAAGCAGGTCTTGTCACCGGTGCTGTGGGTTTGCCTGACCTGAGTAGCGGCTTCACTGTTAAAAAAACAGTTTTTTCAGGAAAGGCTTTTGCCTTTGTGCAATTGCTGACAACCATAAAAATAATATCAATCAACCCGAACTCCTACAGTACAAAAGAGGTTGGTGGAACGGCGGAAACCCGGCAGTTATCAATTCCAGTTCCGGATTCAAAATTAAAAGTAACGGCAACGAATAAGGTAAGTGGATCTGTGCCGCTGAGCGAGGCTGAAATTGTTGTAAGCGGCGGCCGTGGCCTTAAAGGCCCGGAGAACTGGGGCATGGTGGAAGAACTTGCAGGATTGCTTGGAGCTGCAACAGCTTGCAGCAGGCCTGTGGCCGATTCGCATTGGCGTCCGCATCATGAACATGTTGGACAAACAGGATTGGCTATTGCTCCGAATCTCTACATTGCCATTGGAATTTCCGGTGCGATTCAGCATCTCGCAGGCGTGAACAGAAGTAAAGTGATTGTAGTGATCAATAAAGATCCCGAAGCACCTTTTTTTAAAGCGGCAGATTATGGTATTGCCGGTGATGCCTTTGAAGTGGTTCCCAAAATCATCGAAGCGGTGAAGAAGTTGAAAGGGAAATAGCTTACTTTAAACGTTCAACGTTTAACGTTCAACGTTTAAAGTTCAACGTAAGAGTAGCGCAGCGTTGTTCAGAATTTCGGGTCAATAAATTCCCATTCACGAATCGCCGGATGTTGATGTGCTTTTTTTACAATTGCATCAAATTGAATTATCAGTTCCGGATGATAAGCTGCAATATTTTTTTTCTCACCAATATCGGTTTCAATATCATAGATTTCCCATTCCGAAGCCGGGTCTTTTTTCATATTTGTTTTAACGCCTTTCCATCGCCCGGATAAAACAGCAACCTGTCCTCCTTTTTCAGGAAATTCCCAATAGAAAAACCGGGTAGTTTTTTTCTTATAATTCATCAGGATTGGGATCATCGAAGAACCATCAGCCTTCGGCGTCTCTGCCCCTGCAATTTCTGCGAATGTTTCCATGAAATCCACCTGCCATGCACGTACACTGGTAGTACCTGGTTGTATTTTTCCAGGCCACCAGGCAATCATCGGAACCCGGATACCGCCTTCATATACATCCTGTTTTGCTCCGCGCAATGGACCATTACTTTTAAAAAAGGATGTATCAAATCCTCCGGTCTGGAAGGTTGCACCATTATCACTTGTAAAGAAAACAATTGTATTTTTTTCGAGATGGTACTTCTTCAGGTATGAAAATACAGCGCCTACCATACTATCCAGGTATGTAATCATTGCTGCATAAGTAGAATGCGGATATAACGTGGATGCATATCCGTTTCTTCCCCTGTAAGGTTCCTCCTTAAATTCAGTTCTGTAATTATTGACTGTATTAAACGGAGCTTGCAGACTCAGGTGCGGGAGAGAAAACGGCAGGTACAGAAAAAATGGTTTTAATGCTTTTTTTGCAATGAATGAATCTGTTTTCAGAAGCATCATCTTCTCTGCATATATTTTGCCTGTGAATTGATTGAAACTATCGGGTTCATTAATATCATCTGCCAGAGAGTGATGCACATAAACTTCCTTATTCCCAAGGCTATCCCACCGGCCATTCTCCCAGAGATGCGTCGGATAGTGATTGTGCGCCTGTTTCTGATCAAGATATCCGTAGAAATAGTCGAACCCCATATTATCCGGCGAACCGGTGCTGCCATAAATTCCAAGCCCCCATTTGCCAACTGCTCCGGTACTATATCCCTGCTTTTTGAGCATATGAGCAATAGTAAACGTTCCTTCCGGAAGTGGCATCTGACCGCCTTCCTGTGAGTCAGCAAAACCGCCTAATTCATAGTTCCCCCGGATATAAGCGTGGCCGGAGTGTTTCCCTGTAAGCATTATACAACGTGCCGGTGCACAAACCGGGCTTCCCGAATAAAACTGCGTAAACTGCAGACCTTCCTTTGCCAGCCTGTCAATATAAGGTGTGCGTATTTTCGTTTGCCCGTATACGCCTGTTTCACCATAACCAAGGTCATCAGCATAGATAATTATTACATTTGGCCTTGACTTCGCTGACTGTGAGTACGCATTTACTTTACAAAAAATGAAACAGGAAAAGGATGCCAGAAACAGGGATACCTGCTGCTTAAATTTCATAACGGAATAGGGAGAGATAATTACACAACTGACAAACAAAATAATGTAAATTCCGCGTCCTGGAGTCTAGTTCAGAAAGCAGCCGTATACAGTACTTACAAATCACCCGTTTTGAGCTATAATCCGCATTCAGATGGATTTTTAACTT
>JAATGW010000023.1 GCA_015654495.1 Chitinophagales bacterium | reverse complement strand
TTTCTTTGTAAATCCGCCCACTACATTTCTGATTCCATATAGTACTGCTAATTCCGTCCGGTCGGGTAAGCGCCAATCGTCAAAGCCTTCCAGCACCAGGTTATTGCAAACATCTTTTGCCTCCTGCCATGAATATTCGCCCAGGTCTTTTTCAGCGGCAATTACTCCGTGTTTGCCCGTAGAGTCAGTCCAGGAAATAACAATTCCACCCTGGTACCTGGTTCCGATTACCGTTTTTTTAAGTTCCTGAAAGTCGCGTAAATTCTGCTCTGCAATAATTTTCTGAGCTTCTTCTTTTAGTCTGAGAGAGTCAGCTTTATTTTCCGCTTCACGTGCCAGGTCAGCTTGTTTTTCTTTTTCGAGCCTTGCACTATCTGCAATTTTTCTTTGGTTCTCTGCCTCTGCCAATAGTTTGTCAGCATCGTTTTTTAGTTTGATGGCTTCCTGTCGCAATGCCTCAATTCTGTCAAAAGTTAATTTCACTTTTTTATTGACTGAATCCTTTTTGGTAGGTTCAAATGCCTCCGCCGCGAAATATTTATCAATAGCGAGTTTAAATTGTCCTTGCTTAAAAGCAGCATCGCCCTGTTTGATGGCTTCTTCATAATTTCTTTGTCCGTTTGCAGTAGCCAGCAAAATCATACAAGAAAATAAAAATAAAAGGCGATTCATAGTACAGTTATTTACACTTTGCTCTTATTGATTTAATTGTAGATTTCATTGATAAACTATCAGGATGAATAGCTGCGATACTATCCATCCTGCTTAAAATTTCAACCGGGCAACCTCCGGTATTAGTAATTGTTTCCGTTCTTTTTCTCAGATCCTCGAAATCTTTTTTACTTATAATTGCAATCTGTTCATTCACTTTTGTTAATGCCTTATCAGCGTCTTTCCTTGCGCTGACTGCGGAATCCTTTTGTATGGTAGCCGATTTTGCAGCTTCTTTCGCAATTTCTTTTTGATTATTTGAGTCGAGCCAGAAGTATCCCGCCCCAACAAGACCCAGCAATGCCAGCACTAAAAGTCCCCTGACCAAACGCAGACGCTTTTGTGTTCTGTCAAGTTCTTCCTGTTGTTTCAATCGCTCCGATTCTTTCTGATACTGTATTTTGTCCTTACTGTCTTTAATCCATTTTTTTTCTTCTTCAGTGACTTTAAATTTTTCGAGATAGGGTTCAATAAATAATAATTGCTTTTCTGTAAAATGTTCCCGGGCTTCTGGTTTAACAGTAACCTGGCTTTTTATCAGCCGTTTTATTTCCAGCTGGGCTTTTTCTTCAACACTCCTTTTTTCAGCAATTGGTTTTGCCAGGCAGTCATGTGCTATTTCAAACATTTCGGATGTTTCATTAAAGCGCAGGATCCGGCTGTTGATAAATGCATCCATGATTACATTAACTATACCGGTATCCAGTTCCGGCAAACGATCGTATAATCCCTGGCGGGTGATCGGTTCCTTTGTACCCTCGAGTGTTGAAAAGGGAGATAAAAATTTCCAGGTCAGGTCAGTTGATACAGCGGTATATTGCCTGTTCAGTTTTTTGGAAATACCCTTTACCTGTTCTTCAAGAAAATTAATCAGCACATCGTCAATTTCCTCCATTTCATTTAATGCATTCATCGAAAATTCCGCTTCTGCTTTCCGATTTTCATCACCAGTGATATTGAGATAAAACTTGTCCAGAAAAACCTGAAGAAAGGGTAATTGTATAGTAAGAACTTTTCCTTTGCCCTTTATCTTGTCGAAAATGCCTTCCGCCACCTGGTCGGATTCACCGGCCTTCAACTTTATATTTGAATCTTCGTATTCCGATACGCCAATGATAACCTGTTTTACTTTTTCAAGGTTCATCGGCTCAACCCGCAATTTTTTTCGCAGCAGCTGCGGTACTGAACGTTCAAAATCGAAAAGATAGCCGAGGTACTCTTCGCGGATCGAGAAGATCAGTTTTACCTGTTGATCAGATTGTAGTATATCCTGTATGGTCTTGATAAAAATATCCTGTTCTCCTGAAGACCCCAGGATAAATAACTCTTCAAACTGGTCAAAAATAAGATACAGAGGTCTGAAAGATTTCTGGTAAACTGCCTTGATGGATCTGCAAACCGGACTAATAATAACTGTTTCAGTTTCTTCTTCGCCATCGTTGAACCAGTTGGATTCCCTCTGTGATTTTGCGGGATTACCACCTGCATCTTTTATCGCTTTCTCCAGTGAGTCATTTATATTATTGCCCCTTCTGATCATGAGAGGCAACCAGTCATGCGGCTGAAACCTGCCGGCAAGTCCGCAATTGATAAGACTTGTTTTACCTGTTCCGGATGCCCCATACACTACAATCACCGAAGTTTGAAAAACCATTTCATAAAGAGCGTTGATCTCTTCATTACGACCGAAAAAAATTCCCTGGTCATCCCGGTTATAAGAATCCAGAAATTTGAGGGGATATTTTTTCATGCTTGTCAACATTTATCCGGATAAAAAAGGTTGTAGCTACAGTATGTCCTCCGTGGTTTCCTCTTCCAAACCGGCCAGTGTTTTTTTTACTTCGCTGAACAGGTTAAAGACATTGTCGAAATTCATATCCTTCCGGTTTTCCGGGTTTGCCAGCCATTTATTAAAAGCCTGTTCTTCGGCCGGCCTGGCATTTCTTGATTTTTTGATGATCACTCTGCTGTTATCTTCAATAAAGCTATAGTTCAAATTCAGATCATCATAAGTATTACAAAAAGAATAGAAACAGATTTTTGACCCGCCATTAAATCCAAGTGCATTATAGTCGATAATAAAAGGCACCAGGTTTATGTTCTGCCGGTAATCTTCTTTAAACAATAAAACTGCATAGGAAATCACAGGCGCGTTTTCTTTTCTGATCTTGCCCTGGTTGTTGGTATTGAACTGGCTGTCTCCTTCCAGCAAAGAATAATTATGCAGGTACATTCCTTCTTTATCGTTTCGTTGCTGGTTATAACCAATGTCTTTAATGGAGATCATTTTGTACTCAGCAAGAAAGCTAAGGTGTTCAAGAACAATGGTCAGGTTTTTTTCTGATTCAGTGCAATCATTTACCGTAAAATGTGCTTGTCTCAATAAATCATTTACTGCATGAAGTTTGGCGCATGCATCTGTGAACGCGCTCCCGGCCTGTATTTCGGGCTGCAGGTTTATCAAATGTTTTATAGGCGGTTCCAGCTTGTTTTCAGTAAAAATTTCCATAAGGGTTCTTAAGAGGGCTACATATCCTGTTATACTCTCTTCAGCCGCATTCTTAAAAAATTTTACCAGGGTTGTGGTCTGCGTTTCTGAAAGCAGGCCTTTGCTTCCCATATGGTGATCCCATAATTTCGACAGTAGCGAATAACAGAGAAGCTGTAATGCCCGTTTTGCTGTGAGAACACAGTTTTCGAGATACCTTTTCATCTTGCTCTCCGAGAATTCTTCTTCTCCGATCGACATCAGTTTACGTATCTGTATCCCCAGCACGCCAACATAAGCGGAAATAATAATCCGCTTGACCGTCGGAATCAGTTCAGTATTTGTTTCCCAGTCGCTGTTGGTAGTTAGGAAATCATTTGCTTTTTTACTGTATGGCCTGATCGCTTCAATCAGCTTTTTTGTAAGCCATTCGTTGAATGGGTTATGCGCGGCTTCATTATCCTGTTCGGGATCAGCGTTATCATCTCCGTCTGTATCTGCATCCTCTGCATCTTCTTCGTATTGTAACAGGAATTTATCCAGCTGGCCCCTGTATTTATTCAGCAGGTTATCAATATTGGTAAATTCGGAATAAAAGTGACCCAGGTCAGCGATCTTTTTCTTGAAGGCAAACAGCGTGTTGATTTCTTCGGTGATTAAATCTATATCAAGAGAGCCTTTTTTAAAATAGGTCCAGATTTTAGGTTTGCCTTTGTCTTTAAAAACCTGATAGGCGGTATCAAATTCCTCTGCAGTATATTTTCCCACTTTAGTGAAGAAAAGACAAAGAACGATATCGCAGTCGCTGATCTCTTTATTGTACTCATCCTGGAGCCGGGTATCAGAAATGGCATCCAGGAAATTCTCCCATCTTACCAGTTTCAGTTTGATGTTTTTTGTTTCGAGCCGCTCATTTTCATCGTTGATAAAATTGCGAAACTGTTCCCGTTCTTCTTTAAGTTCGGAAGAGGAGGCAAGAAATATTTTTATTGTCTTCATCTTTTTATTGTTGAAGTTGGGCGCATCGGGTAATGGACTATGACGGTTTAGTCATAAACATCCATTGGATTCAGGGTCCCGGCAGAGGAAATTTCAATGAGAGTAACAGATATACAATAGTCTGGAATTAAAATGCTTATAAAAGTTATTCATTTTTCACCAGATTATGAATGGCCATTCATTAATAGGAAATTGAACAGGAGTAGATTGTACATGAGCTTACGTGAAGATGGACCGGCGAAATTTTGGACCTGGATTCGACAATGCTACCGGCGGTGAGCCACCCAACCTTGACAAAAAAACCTCCGAGGTCTAAGACCTCGGAGGTTTTTTTGTCAAGGTTGCCCTTCGGCGAACAAGGAGAAAAACAGGAAAAGCAATGAGGTTGAAAAGAGCAGCAGGTCTGTTATCAATCTGAAGGTGTCAAAACGGATATCTCTTTTCCTGAAAAAACTCAGCAAAGTAGATAGCCCGAAATAAGCTATTGCAACTGAAGCTGCCAGTTTGAGTGCGTGTACATCCAGCAGGGAAAGAATTGCCAGTACACCTATCGAAATATTTATGATGCCTAATTGAATTATTAATTCGCTGAATCCGGGAGTTTTGCTGAGGAAGAGCAGTTTTGCAGCAAAAGCAGGCCTTAGCATTTGTGCTATTCCCATGATACAGAAATAAATTCCCATTCCCCAGAAAATAAACCATTTGGCGATCAGCACCGGATTAATTACTGTTGAATGCTGCAGGTGTTCCCAGATGATGGAACATATGGGCAACACTATTTTCAGAGACAAATCAAACAGATAAAATGACTGCGGGAACTCGCCCGGCGAATAAACTTTTATTTCACTCTTCATATCTCTCATTGGTCTTTTGTGCATGCATGTTGACGATTCCGGACCGATGGCATTGTTAATTCGGACCCCGGATGTTTCAGAAAACAAAATTCAGCAATGGGAGAGGGGAACTGTATACCGGGCGTATCAACGAAATATAAGAGTTATAATGGTGCTATCAATCCTGTCTCAAAGGATATAAATATTGTCTCAGCATCTGGAAAGGGAAATGGAGTTAAAATTCAGGAAACATTTTCGCTGCGTCGCACAAATTCGCCGGGAGTTATTCCATAAACTTCCCTGAAGCATTTGGTAAAATAGGCCGGGCTGCCGAAACCGCTCATATAGGCAGTGTCTGCACTGCTGTTTCCTGCAAGAAGAAATTCTGTTGATTTCTTCAGCCGGTAGTTGCGTACTACTTCACCGATCGCCGTACCGGTAACGGATTTTACTTTCCGGTAAAGGCTGGCACGGCTCATATCCATTTGCTGTACAAGTTCTTCCACTCCGAATAAGGGATCGACCAGATGCTCATTAATGAGTTCATATATGTTTTTAAGGAAGGGGTCCTGCGGCGCCTCAACAGCAAGCTCATCCTTTTGCGTGGTTGAATCAAGAGTTGGAAAGATGTCCTTTCTTGCATGTTCTCGCAGCCGCTGCTGTTGCTCAAGCAGGTTTCTGACGCGGAGTAGTAGTTCGGCAGGATGAAAAGGCTTGGTAAGATAGTCAACAGCGCCTGCGGTAAGGCCTTCAATACGGCTTTCATGAGAGGCTTTTGCTGTTAATAATATTACAGGTATATGTGCAATGCGCAGATCTTTCTTAAGATTCGAAGTAAATGTAAAACCATCCATTACCGGCATCAGCACATCGCTGATGATGAGATCAGGCATGATTTGCAATGCATCATTCAACCCGTTTGCACCATTGGAAGAAAAGTAGATATGGTAATCCCCGACTAAGCTGTCTTTTATAAATTCAGCCAGTTCCACGCTGTCTTCAACAATCAGAATGCGGGCAAGACTATCTTCAGGCTCCGGACTTTCGATATTCTTCTCTTCGCCATTGGTATGGTTGATGGTATCCGGCTTTCCGGCAATGCGAAATGGTAAATGAATATCAAACCTGGTTCCGGTTTTACCTTCACCATCATGCGCGCTATGGCTTTGTACAGTTATTTTTCCTTTTTGAAGTTCCGCAAGTTCCTTCACCAGCGAAAGGCCAATGCCCGTTCCCAGCCGTTTCCCATCTTCCGGAGCCTCAGTATCGTGTGCCTGGTAAAAGCGGTCGAAAATATAGGGTAGTCGCGACTGCGGAATGCCGATACCATTATCCTCTACCGTTATTTGAATTCCGGTATCGTGCGATATCAGCCGTACAATTACTTCTCCGTTTTCCGGCGTAAATTTTAACGCATTAGATAAAAGGTTGGTGATGATCCGTTCAAACACCTCTGAAGAAAACAGGTATTCCGCATCCAGGGACCGGTCGTCCAGTTGCAGGTTGACATGTTTGCTCAGCGCATCATTTTCAAAAGTTTTTATTACTGATTTTAATGTATCGGCAGGCCGGCCCATAGATTCTGCCGGCTTCATGGCACGGGCGTCCAGTTTTGCCAGATCGAGCAACTGGTTGATCAGTCCCAGAAGCTGATTGGAATTTCGTATGATGGTATCCGATAGTTTTTTCTGCTGGGTATCCTCCTCGTGCCTGTGCTTAAGTTGTTCGGCAGGGCCGAGGATGAGGGTCAATGGTGTTCTGAATTCGTGGGTGATATTGGAGAAAAAGCGCGTTTTCAGTTCATCCATTTTTTTTAACTGCATGCTCTCCATTTCTCTGATAGACATTTCCTGTTTTATCAGTCCTCTTTTTAACCGGAAACTGATGAATGCCCAGGCAATACCAAAACAGGCAATGCCATAACATAAATAGGCCCACCAGGTTTGCCACCACGGTGGAAAGATAGTAATCGGCAAGGTCCGGATATGACTGCTCCAGGCTCCGTTTGTATTGCTTGCATTTACTTCAAGCGTATAATGACCAGGAGGTATTTTAGTATAATTCGCAAGCGGGCTGTGGCCGGCTTCAATCCAGTTTTCATCATAGCCGATAAGTCGATACCTGTAAAGCAGTTCCTGGGGCTGATTGAATTGCAGACCTGCAAATCCAACCGTAATTGTATTATCGGAATAGGGTAATTCAAGTTTGGCGAGTGCATTGATTGAGCTCTTTAAAATCCGTTTTCCTGAATCAGCGTTTGCCGGAATGTTATTTACTTTCAGCGAAGTAATTGCAACCGGTGGTTCAAACTCATCTTTTCCAAAGTTCGCCGGATTGAATACTACCCAGCCTTCAGTTCCGCCAAACGATAACCTTCCATCGGGTAATTTCAGTTGATGGAAACGGTTGTATTCGTCGCCTGGCAAACCGTATAAAGCGCTATAAGTTTTTATCTTACCTGTGGCCGGGTTGAACCGGCACAGTCCTTTATTCGTACTCAGCCAAAGATCTCCGGAACGATCAGTTTGTATGGAATATATCGTATTGTCAGGCAAGCCATTTTCACGGCTGTAAAGTTTGCATTGCAGGCTTTTTTTGTCAAGTGATATAAGACCCTGAAAACTTCCTATCCATAATAAATTGCTGTTTGCCGGATCTTCAATACAGCCCAGCAGTTGATTGGTGGGAAATGGATCTGATGGATTCCGGTTTTTTAGCTGATTGATTTCTTTATTTCTCAGATCGATATAAATCAAACCATCCTTTTCGGTAGTAATCCAGAGTCTTTCCTTATCTGCAACAACATCCTGGGGAAGCAGGTTTTTGCCCAATTTATTCCTGATCAGATCAGGCTCTATGAAAACATTCCAGTTGTTGCTGATGGAGTCATACAGGTATACGCTTGCGTTATATCCTACCACTACCGGAATTCCGGAAGCAGATACCGTTAGCCCTTGAATTACGGTGTGATTTATGGAAGATTGCGGCTGGATTTTCAGTGGGGGCAGTTTTCTGAATTTTTTTTCGCCCGGCAACTTCCAGGCCACTGTTGCCTTAAGTGCAAGCCAGAACCGGTCGTTTTTATCATAAAATGAACGGAAATGATAGCCTGGAGCTGAGCCTATGTCATCCTGTTCCGTCCAGTTGAATAAAGTTTTTATTGATTCTCCGAACTCCTGCCGGAGCAGGCTTTCCGGATAGTCCCTCTCATAGGAATAAGATTTAAAAAGTGGAGCTGTAATATCATACTGATAAATGCCCGCAGCATTTGTACCTACCCACAGTACTCCTGACCGGTCCACAAAAAATGATCTTGCATCATCGTGTCTCCGTAAAGCTGAAGGAACAATTTTCACAATTCCGTTGAAATCATCGTAACGAAAAATATCCCCGTTGGATTCAAAATACTCGGCTTTATCAGGGCCTTCTGCAATCCGGCGTAATCCGAGAGAAGGAGAGTGAGTGAAATCAACAGTCTTGAATGCCTGTGTTAGCGGGTTGTAGAAAATCAGACGCTTTCTGTCACTCCACATCAGGATGCCATCAGTTCTGAAATGAAGATCGGGGAGTTCATGAATTGTTTCAAAAAATTCATCGTTGAAGTTTTGTGAGAATGGAATAAGGATATGGACAAACTTTTGGGAACGCGGATCTCTGTAACTGATTTTTTCCTGTGTCAGTACCCAAAGTCTTCCTGATTTATCTTCTGTTAATGCACGTATGGTATCCGATGG
>JAATGW010000388.1 GCA_015654495.1 Chitinophagales bacterium | reverse complement strand
TTTATTCCCTTTCGGGTAATAATAGCCACACCATCCAATTCGCTCTCCATTCTTATAACAATCGATAGCATACAGAAAGGATCCTTCATTTGAAAGCATATTAATTTTCCAAAAGCCTTGTTTGTTTCCATTGCTATCAACCTGGTTATAAATTGTATCAACCTGAGCACTGGTAACTGCGCATATACTCAGGACAAATGAGAAAAACATTATAGTAGTTTTCATTTCTAATACGATATAATTGATTGTAATGATTTCTATATTACAACAAATACGGGACTTGAGACAGTTATTGTTACCCGCCATTTATCTTTATAAGTTGTCGTCTCTTCCGAATTAGAAATTCTGAAAGAAATTTTCATCGATTGCCTTGCAGTTACAGTTCCGACCGGGACAGAAGTACCATCTGCTCAACGTATTTCTCCATCAATTGTTTCGTATGAATATTCCTTTTTGATTTTTTTTAGATTTGCCGAAGCCCGCAAATATTTAAAATCCGCATGCCTTTTCCCATTAAGAACTTTTCCCGTTTTCCATCCGTTTCAGCTTTATCAGTATCTGCAGAATTAATTCGTTTTGATTTTCCAGATGTTTTAAAATCGTTTCAACTTCAACCTCTGATTTTTTATTCACTGCAAAATCCTGTTCAGCCCTGAGTTCGGAATGTCGGGCTTGTAAATTCTGACCGATCATGATTAATGGCATAAGAAATATCTGGATCATATTGGAAATAAACAACCACAGAACAAAAGCCGGATAAGGATCAAATCGTATGGCTCCGGGCGCCAGCGTATTCCAGCCGAGCCAGATAGCCGTCCAGCAAAAAATAAGCAGGAAAAAGCCCATGCTTCCTACATGCTCCGTAATCCATAAAGCTGTTTTGTCAAGCACAGAAAGTTTCTCCTTATGCCTCGCATTCACATTATGTATCGGGGAGAACTGCCTTTTAATCTCCTCTATAGTTTTGATTTCATTATGTTTCATTGAATGATTTCTTTAGTCAGCAAAGGTATTAATCGAAAAATATTTGAGGATGGCCTTCGTTTGTTGGATGAGTATCGCGGATGTATTCCAGAATCTTACCCGAAGTACGATTCACGGATAACAATGCCCAGGTTTCCGGGCTGCTGTCTCACAAACGGAACTTGTAAATATCTTCCGGCTCCGCGCTCCACGATTTCATCAAATTCGACTACTTCCCTGGTATGTTCATTTTGAATTTCAGTTGCTTTGGCAGGCCCAATTAACGACGGAATACGATTGCTGAAAATGACTATCCACTTTTTCGGATTTTTTTGTAAAATCTTTCCCAATTAATATTTTAAAGATTATAAAAATAAATTATAGCCTAAAATAAGTTTAAAAAAATGAAAAACAATACTAGTGACAAAAGGAAAAACACAACGGCAATTAAGTATCCAATTCTTCTTTGAAATAAACTTTCATTCTTAAATCGGCTTAAGATTGAACTTATCCTTTTTTTGTTTTCAAAATACTTTTTATTTAGAAAAAAGATTATTGCGCCATAACCGAGGATTACAATCAAAAAAAGCACTAACGAAGGTCTATTGATTATATATCGATTAATAAAGCCAAATATAAATGGAATGGTTAAAAAAACTATAGAAACAGATAGATATGAGATAGTACTCTCTCTTGCGTTATTGCTCCTTATTTTTGAAACGAGATCGAATATGTGATAGTATAAGTAGTTATAAACTGCCTTCATTTACATGGATATTTTTAAATTATCATTGTTTGCTCCCATCCACTTCTGCACGACATATATCTTGCTCATAATACTTTCATCGGTTATTGAAAATATGCCTACCTGGATAGAATATAAACATCAAGATCAAATTCAATATTTAGTTTTTTTATTAGACTGTTATATCTTGAATTTAAATGAACCGAAGGAAAGCTTTCTTCGCTGTTTTGATAACTATAAATTGCACAGGAAAATTCAGTATGATATTTTTCACAAATAGGTTTGAATAATTCAATTTTTTCTTCAATTATTCTTAACATCTCCTCCATTTGTTCCTCAAATGAAAATTGTTTATTCAAGCCTGAACCCATTCGCCAACCATTGACTTTAGAAATATTTTGCGGAAGTTTAGGATTTGTTGGCTTGCCTTTTACATATATTTTCGAAGGCGTAATGCCCAAAATTTGAGTAATTTCCTGATGTGTAATGTCATCAAAATTCCAAATGCAAAAGTCTAAATATATTTCGTTAGCCATGCATAAAAATTTATTGTAAGGATTACGTAGAAGAAGCTAGCGAAATACCACCTGCAGGGATTGTTCCAATAATTGCCAGGGTCCACTTAACTACTTCCCAAACTACTATACCTGTCACAACTACTTTTTTGTCGGTTGTTTCTTAGCGGTGAAGATTACTATTACAATCAAACCAACCTCGAACGTTCATCCTTGAACCTGTCTGCTCGAACTACGCACCACGATTTGGACAAGTCTGGCGTTTTTTGACAATGCAATAAAAACAAAAAACCCTGCAAATTTTGATTTGCAGGGTTTTCAGCGCGATTTGAAATTGTTTGATCTCTTAAATTGTGATCCCGCTGGGACTCGAACCCAGGACCCATACATTAAAAGTGTATTGCTCTACCAGCTGAGCTACGGAATCAATCTCACACACCCTGCAAAAATGATAACCAACCGTTTTTACAGACCAGGTTTTAAAATCGGAGTGCAAAAATAAGGTCTTCGGGGCTTTACAACAAATTTTTGACCGTTATTTTTCCACGGGCTGAAACCGGCTCCGGACCTCGGTTTCCGAAGCTTATACACATGAACAGCCACCCACATCAATCATTTTTATGTCATCTGACCTGTTTTTGATTTCAGGTCAACATTTGTTTTCCGGCTGACAGTACTGGCTAACTGTACAATGTCCGGTCCAGCTTACAATACATTTTTTCTGAAATTCCCCGATTTAATATCTGTTGGCGATCTTTCCGTAATTGAATTTCTTTTCAGACTTCAGATAATCAAATAAGCCGCATTAAATCACAAGGAACACAAACTGACCAACTAAAAAATCTGCGGTTATGGTTAAGTGTGATACTGATCCTCTTTAAGAGCCCTGCTTTCATTTCTTTTTGCTGACCTGAACTTGTCTGCTGCCTGATGCCTCCTGCCTTCTGCCTCTATTTAAATTGAGATAATCATACAATCACTTAATAAATAACCTGAATCATAGTAATTTTATCGAAAGTCTTATACCGGACTGCAGGCAGGAGAAGAAACTGAAAAGAGGTAGTTGACCTGAATCCCTGCAATCAACAGTATACAATGCCCCTACTTACACTTACTTCAGATATCGGATGGAAAGACTACCTGGTTGGTGCAATCAAAGGCCAGATCATGCAGGTAAATGATACTTTCCAGGTACTCGACATTACACATCAGCTTCCACCATTCAATTATCCGCAGGCGGCCTATGTTTGTCGTAATGCTTACAAAAGTTTTCCTGAAGAAACTTTCCACCTGATAATGGTGAATCTGTTTGATACAAGGCCTGATCATATGCTGCTGGCAAGGCATCAGAATCACTATTTCGGAATAGCTGACAATGGCCTGCTGACAATGATTCTTGAAGGTCGCCCCGAACAGGTAGTTGCCATTCCACTTGATAAAACCAAACAGAAAACCACGCTCTATTGTGCATTTGTTTTTGCACAGGCTTTTACCGATATACTGAGCGGTGTTTCTATGGAAAAACTTGGCGATGCCGCAATTGATATCCAGGTTAAAAATCCACTCCGGGCAATGCAGGGTACAACATGGCTCGAAGGCCAGATCATATTTATTGATCATTTTGAAAACGTGGTAGTCAATATCACCCGCGAAGAATTTGAAACCCAGCGCCGCGGACGAAGTTTTAAAATCGTTTTCAAACGTGATGAGGTGATCGACAAAATCGGCGACTCCTATGCCGATGCAGCCGAAGGTGAAAAGATCGCCATCTTCAATTCGGCCGGCTATCTGGAAATTGCCGTCAATAAAGGCAATGCCGCAGGTCTTTTTGGCTTACATGGATACTCTGATAAGCAGGCCAGTACTCCACAAAGCCAGTTTCTGCAAAGCAGGTTGTTTTATCAGACGGTGAAGATATTTTTTGAATAGGCAGCAGGCAGGAGGCAGCAGGCAGCAGTAGGCGATAGGCAGTCTCACTATCAGCGCGACGCTAATGATTTAGTAAAAAATAACTTGAAAATTTAAATCGGTGACCAGGAGGAAGCAGATTGGAAAAATCTTTCATGATTGATTTTAGTATATAGTTTTTTCTGCCGGGAAGGCGGAATGACGGGATGACGAAGACATACACGATGTTTTTTTATCCAGCCTGGCTTTCCGGCTCCCCGCCTTACCGGCAAAAGAAGGAAGTTATATAGTAGTAGGCAGCGGGCAGCAGGCAGCAGATAAAATCTGGTCATCAAAATGATTTCCAGAATTGAAATAATCTAAAGGAATTCTTGAATTTAAAGAAGCGTTGCTGAAGATTTTCCCACCTTTTTGAAACCAGCAGGAGCAGTTTTTAAAAAGTCTAGTGGATATTCATTTGCTGTATGCCTTAATCTCCTGCCTGCTCCCTGCTGCCTGCTGCCTGATAATTAAACAACTTTTAACTTATAACTAACATTTTCAATGTATATGTCAGATCGTGGATTCGTTTAAGGTCAGAAGCAAAAACAAGCAGGGCCGTTGGCAAAAAGATCAGTTGTTATTTCTTAGTCTCTTGCCTTTATCTCCTGCCTGCTCCCTGCTGCCTGCTGCCTGACTTTGCATTCAACTAAAATTCGTGTAGGTTTGCCACCTTAAATTTCCCGAATCCATATGACTTTCAACAAAACCAATAACATTGTAGGCTGGATTGTTGCGCTGATTGCTTGTACAGTATACGTAGTTACTTCAGAGGCTGGCGGAAGCCTCTGGGACTGCGGCGAGTTTGTGAGCTCCTGCTTTAAACTGCAGATCCCCCACCCTCCGGGCGCTCCACTATTCGTTTTGCTGGGCCGCATCTTTATCATTTTCTTCGGAAACGAGCCTGCAACAGCCGCCAAAGCCGTAAACGTTATGAGTGCGCTGGCCAGCGGTTTCACTATATTATTCCTCTTCTGGACCATTACCCATTTTGCACGCAAACTGGTAGTAAAAGAATCCGGAAATCAGGTGCCGAACAGCAACCAGATTTTTACCATCATGGCTGCCGGTGTTGTTGGCGCGCTTGCATATACATTCAGTGACTCGTTCTGGTACAGTGCTGTTGAAGGTGAAGTATATGCGCTCTCCTCATTTTTTACTGCACTCGTGTTCTGGATGATGCTGAAATGGGAACATTCAGCGGATCAGCAAGGAGCCGACAAATGGATTGTCCTCATCTTTTTCATGATGGGATTATCAATCGGCGTTCACTTACTGAACCTGCTTACCATTCCGGCGATCGTAATGATCTATTATTTCAGGAGATACAGAGTAACTCCCTGGGGAACATTCTGGGCCTTTGTAATCGGTTGTATGATAACCGGAGTAGTTCAGAAAGTGGTAATCCAGTATACAATCACCGCCGGTGGAAC
>JAATGW010000371.1 GCA_015654495.1 Chitinophagales bacterium | reverse complement strand
GTTGTTGAGTTTTGTGTTTAAGAAAAGCCCGTTCGATAGCAAGTGGCAAAAGCAGAAAAAGAAATACGGGCATTAATGATTTTATATTTTCTTTTCTAACGAGAATCATCAGCATTAGAAATACATAAATTAAGATTGCCTGTAATGGTGTGATAAATACCTGTTCGATGTTGGAATGCGGTATTCTATCCATGCTAAATACATATTGATTCATTAGCCTTATCAGGTAATCTGTTAAGATTCCGGTTTTAGCTGCTGCAATGGGAAACAAGCTGATTACACAAAGAAATAATTCTGCTAACAGGATAATGCTGCTAAGCGGTACTGCAATCAGATTTGTAAAAAGAAACAGCAACGGAAAACGATGAAAATAAAGTAGCAACAGCGGAGTTGTAAGCACCTGTGCCGCCAATGTGAGGCAGATCATTTCCCATAATTTATGTGCAGCGGGATTTGTGAATGGATAAAGGTTTGTAAGTTTTTTATGGAGCAACAGAATTCCTGCAACTGCCGTATAACTGAGTTGAAAACCTATATCCCAAAGCCATTGAGGCTGAAATGTCAGCAATAAAAATGCAGATGCAGCGAGTGTATTCAATGGAGTTGATTTTCTTCCAATGATGTTGCCAATTGCAAATAAACTAAACATAACCGCGGATCTTACTACCGAAGCAGATGCGCCGGACAAAATGGTGAAAATCCATAGCGCAGCGATAACAAGAATTGGTTGCAGTACATTCCGGCTCCGCCCGCGGAACACTAATCCTGATATTTTTGAAAGAATTAAATATATCAGGCCCAGGTGCAGACCTGAAATAGCAATCACATGAACAACGCCGGTATTTACATAGGCCTGCAGCATATCGTCATCGACATCATTCCGGTAGCCGGTTAACAATGCTTCAGCCAGGCCAGCAGACTTCGGGTCAGGAATATATTTTTTAAGAACATCGAGAAGGAAATTTCTGATTTTGAAAATCCAGCGATAAAAAATATTGCCATTGAACCTCGTTGTTATTACTGCATTTTCTTTATTCAGAAAAGTTTGAAACCGGATACCTTTATCAGCCAGGTAGCTGCGGTAATCGAAGGCACCCGGATTGATTATCGCAGAAACAGGCCCAGGCGCCGCATTGCTTACAAGTTCAGCGCCGTATTGAAGCAAACCATTATTGAAATTCTTTGGAAAATATACTACGGCTTTACCCAGTTTATGGCAGGCTCCGTTTTTTATGGATTCTACATACGCAACAGATTTGTAACTCCGGGGTCTTTCAGTGACTGGTTCGGTTAGTGTATATCGGTAGTATAAATAATTTACAGTTGAAGAACTTTGTTTCTGATTTTTTAAAGGAAAAAGAATCGACGAACCGAAACTGATTATAATTAACTGAATAGCGATTCCCCGGATAAACCTGAACCGCCACGACCACCATGAAGAAAAAAAATGCATTGAAAAGAGAACAGTAAAGGCGGATACCACTATCAGAAACAAATGAAAACCTGAAAAAATTCTCAGGTCACCCAAAATAAGGCCGGCAATAAATGCCGGAAGAATCCTCAGAAACGGCATTTCATCCCAGGGACGTCGTACTTTTCTTGCCATTAATAAATCTAGAATTCTGCGGGCCTGATTCAATGAGACAAAAACCGTTCTATGACAGAAAATTCCCCCGGATATCAGATATACTCACGGGTAGTATCAATTGTAGAGTTTGATAAAGCAATGTGATTATCTTTAACATGAGGTAAAATTATAGTTATGAAACATTTTTTCCTGAGCCTGATCATTTGTTCAGTAATGTTCAGTTGTACCGGCACCCGGATTTATATTGTAAGGCATGCAGAAAAAGGGGCAAATTCGCAGGACCCTGATCTCACAGCAGAAGGAAAACAAAGGGCGCAGGACCTGGCAACTTATCTGAGAAAGAAAAAGATCAGGGTAATATATTCAACCGAGACCAAACGAACTATGCAGACGGCGCTGCCTTTAAGTGAGATAAATCATATTCAGATTCAGCCTTATAATAACGATACGCTTCAAAAATTTCTTTATCATATTCTCGAGCGGGGAAAAAATACTTTGATTGTGGGCCATAGCAATACCACAATCCGGATGCTGAATGAACTTTCTCTGCAACCAACTATAAAAGAAATTCCGGATAATGACTATGACAATTTATTTATCGTAACTCTAAAGTCACGAAGTGGTCCTTCCGGATTTCATTTGAAGTTGAAGGAAACTACCTATGGTAAGAAGTCGCCGGACTCAACTGACGTTAAACGTTAACCGTTTAGAAATCCAGTCCCATCGCAAAATACCATTGCGGTTTTCCACGGAAAAAGCCACCCATGGGCCATCCCGTATCCAGCCTTAAGAAATAACCAAGTAATGTACTCCTGATACCGAAACCATATCCGCCTACAAAAGGTCCAACACCACCGGTTTTGATTTTGACCTGAACAGGCGGAGTTCCATAAACAATATTTGGTCTTTCAACTTCGCTGATCGGACCAGCCCATGCAGTACCAAGATCAATAAACTGAATAACCTGGAAATTTCTTATCAGTGCGTTATTAACCGGCCTGTTAAAGAAAGTTGTAAATATGGGTAAACGGAATTCACTGTTGAGTACAATTGCATTATTTCCGTTAGCGACATTTTGTTTATGTCCGCGCAGGTTCACAGCCAGTGACTGAAATGCATAGGTCTCCGCAGTGGAAGGCCGGATATTGTTATTAAACTTAGGACTGATCCAGCCATCAACACCACCGAGATAGTAGATCATTTTCTGATCACCCCATGAGATATCAGCTGCAGCACGTCCTGCCCAGATAAAGTTTCTGTAGATTGGATAATAGTATCTGATATCAGTTCCGAAATTGAAAGTCAGTCTTCCCACATTATCTTTCTGCGCCAGTCTTGAATTGACATCGATATAAAACTTATATCTTAATCCATTCCAGATATTCAATACGGGATTGATTGTATTATCATGTACATATTCCAATCGTGCAAGTGCATTGTTGAGCACTGTGTCCGGATAGGTGAGCACTGGTGGGAAATTAGCATCTGTCCGTAAAACGATTCTGTCGTACCGGTAACCAACCATTGCCCTTATACTGCGCACTACATCGAAGGGATAGGCGAAATTGACCTGGAACAGATTAGAGAACATTTTATTGGAAAGTTGTCCTTTAATATCATTTATATCGTAGATCGGGAAATTTGTCTGGTTTGACCGGTAATAAGTAACGCCCCAGTCGATACGTTTACGCAGGTTCTGGAAAGACGCGAAATAATCGTTATCACGGAGGTTTGTAGAAATCCTGACGCCACCGATGAATTTTATATCTTCAAAAAGATCAGAAATGCCCATACGGATAATACCATTCAACAGGTCGGTATTTGAGAGATATATCGGTCCTGCTCCGCCGCCGTAAGGCTGGAAACGGTTTACAAGTACCGAGTTATTAAAACCTGCTACAACATAATCAGAAGAAAAGCGAAGCCGGTAATCGTACAGTCGC
>JAATGW010000805.1 GCA_015654495.1 Chitinophagales bacterium | reverse complement strand
GTACGATGCTGACCGGTTGGTCGCACGGGTTCATGCATATCCACCGTGACCTTATGTTCGGCTGCCTTTTTCGCAACCCTTTCATAATGATTCACCATCCATTGCCCGTCATGATGTTCACCGCGCGGAATTATTCTTCCCACATAACCGGTTTTTACAGACGGGTATCCAAACAAATTCATGTAACGGTATGCAGTGTCCAACTGCCTCTCGTAGTCTGTCGCTGAACCTGAAGTTTCATTATGCATGATTACACTGACACCTTTTTCAGCCGCATATTTTGTAATAAAAGCAACATCAAAATCAGGATACGGTGTTGCATAGTCGAAAACCTCCTCCTTCCAGTTCCCAAACCAATCTTCCCAACCGATATTCCACCCCTCTGCCAAAACTCCACCAATGCCGTTGGCAGCTGCAAAATCAATATAGCTTTTAACATGGGCAGTATTAGCACCATGTTTTTTATTGGGGATCAGGTTACCGGTCGCATTGGTACTGTCCGGAAAATCAGAATAACTCCAGGTTGCCTTTCCTGTTTGCAGTTCCCACCAGATGCCGGCAAATTTCATGGGTTTGATCCATGAAGTATTTGTAAGCGTTGTGGGTTCATTGAGATTGAGAATCATTTTCGATTCCAGAATATTCACTGCCTTGTCACTCACCAGAATAGTACGCCACGGAGTTTTACAGGGGGCTTTCAGATATGCCTTATTACCAACAGCATCGGGAACAAGCTGAGCGAATAATTTTCGATTGTTTCGGTCCACATGTAATTGCATCGCCGGATAGTCTGACAGAGCTGCTTCATGAATATTGATATAGAGCCCGTCCTGTGATTTCATCATCAGCGGCGTTTGCACCGCAAACGGATCATGCACAGTACGAACAGCTATTTCTGTTGATGTCTGAACAATCTTTGAATTGTCGATTTCACTGATCAGGGAAGTAGTGTAGGTATACTCGTTGCTATCATAGTCGCCCGGGATCCAGAATGTTTTATGATTGCCCGCAAGACTGAACTCTGTGCGTTCATCAGTTACTATAAAATATCTCAGGGATGCCTGCAAGGGAAATTCATATCTGAAACCAACTCCATCTTCAAAAACCCTGAACACAATATTTAATAACCGGTTTGGTACAATGAGCTGGCGTAAATGAATCACAAGTTCTTCGTATTGATTCCTGATATCTGCCACCTCTCCCCAAACAGGTTGCCAGGTTTCATTAACAGACCTGCGACTGCTGCTGATCAGTTCAAAGTTTTTATAAAAAATACTGTCATCTGCAAGAGAAAATCCAAGTCCCGACTGATTAATCACAGGTCTTCCATCAAATCTCATTGAATATAGCGGTGTTCCTTCAGCATCTACTACAAAGTCAAGTTGGATTTTTCCAACATTTACCCGCATTGGATTGGATGATTGCGATTGAACAGTTGTTGCAGATAATAAAATAAACATATAGCAGCAGGCCGTTCTCAAAAACATAGTTTCACTATTTAATATTTGCCTTATTGGTAAGATCGGGTTGAGAAAATATTTTATAAAAAGACCTTCGCCAGGATTCGGTTTCTGTACTCCAGCTGTAAGTCAGGCGATCAGTCCGGTAGGGATTTGATGTAATTGATTCAGGAGTGACAAAATGTTTGAGCGCTACTCCATTTCTTGACAATGTAACCTGAACCGGGCCTGAATGCATCTTAAATCTTGAAACAAACATACCCCTGGGAACAGATGTGGTCATTTGGTTAACGGTTAAATCAGCCTTATCCTTCAACAGAGTTACTACCTCAATAGAGTCTTCTGAATTATAAGATACTGCATCTTCCTGAAAACTGACAAGCGATATCTTATATGGCACTGGTGATATATTGTGTTTGTATTTTTTAAAGAAGCTAATTACTACATCTTCGTCTGCTTTGTTGTCCGGTTCTTTTTTCCAGAGCCCTTTATAATATTTCAACAAAAGTGAAAAACCATCATTGTGGTTAAGTTCCGGCGCCAGGTGATGGCCCTCAGGATAGTCATTCCAGGTTATGACGTTAATGATGGATACGTCCTGTTCAATACTGAACTCAAGCAATTTTCTGTAGTTATATGAAAGTCCGGTCGCAATATATTTTCTCTCCACCGAGTTGATACCCGCGCAAACTGCATCTGTGGCATGATGAAACATTTGCCATGTGCCGCGTTTCAGCAATTTGGAGGTATAAAAATCCGGAAATGCAGAACCCATAAAACTCCGTTTTCTTGTTTTGCATAAAGCCGCTACAGATTTTCCTGCATAATCATCTGTGAAAGAAACTGTCCACATCCACACTGAAGGAAAGTAATCAAGCAATTCATTCAGTTTGTTTGAATCGATCCGTTCGTTGATTGAAAAAATGCACGCGAAATGTTCACCTGTTGCTTCTGCAAGTCTGTTGTAGGCGCGTGCCATATAATAAAACGGAGAGAGTCCGTTCAGGTCGGATGGCAGATCCGCGAGCTGCTCACCATACCACATATAAAGTATCATTCTGCCATCCGGAGTGCGCAACCAATGAGGATTGTTTTTTCCGACTTCCTTAAAAATAGCATTCATTCTTTTCGAAAGCCCGGCGATTTTTAAAGCTTCAGTTGAGCCATCCGGATGCGAAATGCATAACGCAAATTTGAAATCCAGCTGCTTTCTGTCAGCGACCCTGAAAAATGCCTTAATGATTTCATCCCACCCTGGTGTACCAAGCACATAATAAAACTGAAATCCGTCGATACCGCTTTGCAATGCAGTCCGCATTTCAAATTCGACGGCCTCGTCCAGCGTCCTGTCCTTCAATATTGAATCACTCAATACTTTTACCTGTGTGAGGCCGCCAAGTGAAGAAGTAATATTTCCATTTTCCGGATAAAATTCCGGGTCGCAACTATCTTCCAGCTTATGCCCTTTATACCGTATGATATTGGTCATGTAATGAGCCATCACCAGCTTCTTATTGCTAACCGGCAAACTCAGTTCCGGCAGATTTTTCAATTTATCCTGCGCTGAAATACTGATGGAATTCAATAATAACAGAGTCGCAAATAATCTACAAACTATTTGTTTCATGTTCTTTGTGTAGTACCAGGATTACAAGCTTAAAAACAAAGCAGATGTACGCCGGAGTGTTCCGCGTACATCCGAGTTGTATGTATAAAAGTCTGTCAGTATCCTGGATTCTGCTGATCCGGCGTAAGTTTTGGATTTGAATTGAGTTCAGTGATAGGAATCGGCCACGCATAGGATTTGTTATCCCAGCTGAAAGGAGTTCCGTTCAAGGCCCGCGCCGTTACATAAAATGCGGCTTCGGAAGCACCCAGATGCCATCGGCAGATATCGAACCACCATTGCGCTTCATTGAAGAGTTCTGCCCAACGCTCATAATACAGTGGGTTATTTCCCATTACCGGATCATTGGCTTTTTTTGCCATTGTTTCTGCCGAAAGACTGGCATAGTCCACCGGAGATGCGGCATTGATATTGTAACCATATGCACGCCTTTTTACTTTGTTGATATATTCAAGCGCTACAGAACCCTCAGAAGAATTACTGCATGCTTCAGCATACAGTAAGTAAATATCCGCCATACGAAGAATATAAATATTTGCAGCATCTGCGGGGCCTACATTATTGATATCATTAAAAATCGGCGCAAATTTTCTGAAACTCCATCCATATTGTTGTTGAAGATTCGCATCACCCATGATATAGGAAGGTCTGGCTACCGGGTACCAGTTTTGTCCATCGCGTTTTACAGAATCAAGCCAGGGTTGCAATGTGCTGACAAATAATCTTGGGTCAGCCGTTTTATTTGTTCTTACAGCTAACGCTTTCGCTTTATAAACAGGGTCCATGATCTTCTGCGGATTAGAATAGCTGGGCGCTTTTGTATTATCAAAAGCCGGGTTGTTTACGAGCGTGTACGTGCCTTCATCGTAACCGTAACGAAGTACATTCTTATCGTGCATTCCTATATTGCCACCATAACCCAGCGGAAGGGAAGATTCCTCCTTTCCATCGAGCCCTAAAGCATATGGGGGAAATATCAGGCCGTTAATGGAAGTTGCATTGGCAGCACCGCTATACACTCCATAACCTCCTTTAGAATCCTGATCAATATTGAGCTCGAACAAAGATTCCTCATTAAATTCATTTGCACTGATACCAATAAATGCATCCCTGTATTTTGCATAAGGCATCAGCGTTTTTCCGCTGTTATCGATCACATCTTTTAACACTGTTTTCGCCCTGGTCCAGTCTTTACGAAATACATATGCTTTCCCCAGCAGCGCTTTTGCACTCCATGCTGTAGCACGGCCGAGATCATTACCAGTCCATACTTTTCCATTGAGCAAATTTGCAGCCTGCAATAAATCGCTTTCTATTAATGTCCATACTGCGTTAATGGAACTGCGGGGCTGTTGCGTTGCCGCATAGTCGGCAGGGAGGCCGGCAAATAATGGTACCCCCAGTGTATCCTTTGCCGTTGGATTTAAAAGATGGTCCTGACCGTACAGATTTTCAAGCTGGAAATAATAGTAGGCCCTGAGAAAATAAGCCTGTCCACGCACATAATCAATTTGTTGCTTATCTGCATCCTTTGCATAATTCTGTTCAAAGAAATCACTGCCTGACAAGGCCACATTACAATTCTTAATACCAGCATACAGTGCCTGCCATACACCGGCTACAAAGCCATTGTTCGGTTGCATATTACTTACATCAATAAAGCCGCTCCAGTCGGGATCCGAATAAGCAGCATTTCCCGCATGTGTTGCATTAGCCATCATTTTTGTGAGATAGTTAAAGCCGAAAAGATGCTGGTCGCGCAAATTAGAATAGGCAGGTGCTAAAACGCTCTGCAGATCAGCCAGAGACGCGGGATAGTTTCCGGTGGAATACTGGTCTTTCGGACCCACCAATTCAGGATCTTTTTTACATCCGGTAATTGTTACAGCTGCGGCAAGCAATAGGATGCATATCTTATTAAACATGTCTTTAAGTTTTGTTGTCATTAGAAATTAATATCCAGTCCGATGGAATAAATCCTGTTTTGCGGATATTGCGGAACTGCATTTACACCTCTGGTAGTAACACCAACTGTGGTTCCAACAAATCCAGCAACTGACTGTACCGAATAACCGCTTCCGATTTCAGGATCAAGTCCTGAAAAGCGGGTGAATGTGAGCAGGTTGTTACCCATTACAAAAACGCGGGCTGTCTGGATTCCTACCTTCCGCAGCAGATCGTTACTGAAAGTGTAGCCGATCTGGAGGTTCTTCAGTTTCAGATAACTTCCGTCTTCAATAAAATAACTGTTTACAGAAGTATAATTTCCATTCGGATCGAGAGATCCATCAGGTGCGGTTACCCTTGGTTGTGAGGTGAGGCCGTTGGTTCCAAAAAAAGATGCGTTAAAAATTTTATCCGTTGCGTTACCATCGGCGAAACGATACATCTCATAAGCTTTCACACCGTTGAAGATGTCAACACCTGCAACACCATTAAAGAGCAGGGCTGCGTCAATCCCTTTCCAGTTTAAACGGATATTAGCTCCATAAACAAGTTTGGGATTGGGATTGCCAAGCACCTGGCGGTCGTCTGCATTGATATTGCCTCCGTCTTTGTTCAGATCTTCAAAAATCAGATCACCTGCATGTGCGACTTTGCCATTTACTTTCTGTCCGGCTGCTTCTTCATCAGTCTTGAAAATGCCCAATACTTTATAACCATAGAAGGAACCGAAAGGGAGCCCTGCTTTTGTGATAGTAAGCGGCGCAGTACCCATCAGATTAAATCCACTCTGATCTAAATTGGTATAATAGTTACGACCATCAAATAGCGCATCATTTGTAATTCCATTAAGGTCCAGTACCTTATTCTTATTAAAGCCTGCAGTAACACTGATATCATAACTGAAATCGCCTGCCTTGTCCCTGTATCCCAGCAACAGGTCGACACCTTTACTGCTTACCTGACCGATATTTACAAAATAAGGTGATATATAACCGGAACTATTCGGCAAGGGCAATGCATACAGCATGTCCTCTGTTTTCTTGTTATACCATTCCGCAGTTAAATAAAATTTACCCCCCATGAATTCTGCATCAACACCAATATTTGTTTCGTAAACCGTTTCCCAGTGAAGATTTGGGTTTGGAATGGCATTGATGGAGTTGGCGATTACAAGCGGTGCACCGGGAGCGAAATTCTGGCCGCCGTTGGCGATACCACTGGTACCATTAAACTGCGCATAGGATGCCAGGTATGCATAAGGTGGAATATTGCTATTACCTAAACTTCCGTAGCTGCCACGCAATTTCAACAGATTTATAAATTTGATATTATTACTGAAGAATTTTTCATCACTGATATTCCAGCCTGCTGATACTGCACCAAAAGTTCCTTTCTGCATGTTTGGACCGAACACAGTAAAGTTGGCGTCCTGGCGGATAGAACCGGAAACATAGTAGCGATTGGCGTAATCATAATTTACTCTTCCGAAAAATGATTTGATCAGTCCGTTTGGATCATTTTTTCCAAAAGTGCTGATGTTTGAATTTGAAGTTTGTACAAATGAAAAGCCCGGCAAACCAACCGCTGTCATGGTTGCGCTTTGGTTATTCCATTTGGAAACAATTTGTTCGAAACCTGCAATAGCGTTTACATGATGATCTCCAAAATGCTGATCATATGTAAGCAGATAGTTTGTCAGCAACTGATTGCTGCGGATGCTTGATTTGGTAAGCGAATTTGATGTGGGTGTACCAGGTCCGAAATTCGGATTGTCCTGGAAATAATCCTGTGATTCATCATAATAGTTGAATCCTATATTGGTTCTGAAACTCAGATTGAGCGGCAATTTTACTTCGGCATAAACATTCGCCTGCAGATTGTTTTTGAAGTTCTGAATTTCTGCAGAGTTTACAACGCCCAGCGGATTTGGGCCACCGAAGGAAATTCCATATCCGGGCGGAACAGTTCCTATTCTTCCGTCTTCTTCATACAAAGGAACAATCGGCAGTGTACGGAATGGCGCATTTTTCAATTGGGATTCAACCTGACCCAGCGGAGAAGTTTTCCTTCTGGACATAGCAACCTGTTCTCCGATTTTTATAAACTTGCCCAGTTTATAATCTGTGTTGATACGAAAGCCGCCAATATTGGAAGAGTTCTTTATATAAATTCCTTCCTGCGCGTTATAGAATCCTGAAATGAGGTAATTCATCACCAGTGATGAACCTGAAATTGAAAGATTATAGTTCTGTTCTGTCCCGTTGCGGTATAACTCATCAACCCAATCTGTATTTGCGAGCGTATCTGTTTGTGTCGCATTGCTGAAATAGGCAGGATGTAATACATTTTCCATCCTGATATACCCTTCCTTGTCCAGCATTTTTACAAGCTTGGGGGTAGTAACTCCATACCTCGCGTTGAAGTTAATTGAAGGCTTACCGCCGCTGCCTTTTTTAGTGGTGATAACGATTACTCCACCAGCAGCTGCAGAACCGTAAATAGCCGATGCACTGGCGTCTTTGAGAATGTCTATGGTAGCAATATCCTGTACATTGATATTATCTGCCGGCACCCTAACTCTATCGACAATGTACAAAGGACCTGGCTGGTGCAATGAAGATAATCCCCTGATGATAATAGTGGGCTGAGCATCCGGTTGCCCTGAATTTTTAATAATTTCTACTCCCGCGGCTCGTCCCTGTAATGCCTCGGTTACATTGGTAACCGGCAGATTTTTTATTTGCGCACTGCTTACTGATGAAACAGAACCGGTAAGGTCCTTGCGTCTTTGTACACCATAACCTACTACCACAACCGCATCAATGGATTTAACGGATGGCTTTAAAGAAACTACTATTACCGGGCTGGCACCAATTGCGATTTCGGACTCTTCGAACCCTGAATAGGATATGATTAGGGCTGTGCCACCCGGAGGAACAGAAATGCGGAAATTTCCGGAGTTGTCAGTTACTACCCCGCTTTGTTTTGAGTTTTTAACGGAAACCGTAGCTCCGGATAAAGGTGAATTTTTTTCGTCAGTAACAGTTCCTGTTACTATTTTGTCCTGGGCTGAGGTTGGTTTCAGCAATAACAGAAATGTAAGGCAACATAGTAGTTGCCGGAGCAATCGTTTTGTAGGCATAGCAGTAGTTTAATTGTAAAATCAAAGAAACAGGCGGGTGGAAGCGATTCCAATTAGTATGAGCGAAGTATAAAAAATAATGGCAAAAAAGCTCAGCAGAAGAAATCTAACGATTTGGTATTCAATGATTTAGGAAAGTATTAATAATTTTTATATATAAAGGTTTCTCAAAGGTTTTTTGTGGACAACCGGATATTCTGCAACTATAAAATTTCCGCAACAGCAAAAAACGGGGGGTTGTTTCGGGGTGATCAGATGCTCTTGATTTCCATGATCCTTTGCTCAAAAGATTCATTGAGAACAATGGATTTATTCTTGATCCGGGTTTTATAGGTATTAATGGTATTCACCGAATATTCAAGAATACGGGCAATTTTTTCACTGTCGTGAATACCCATACGCATAAGTGCAAAAATGCGGAGATCGGTATTCAGCAGTTCGTTTTCTTTTATATGAACCTGGTCTTCCGGAGCAAAAAGGGAATTGAATTCTTCGATAAAATGGGGGAACAACCTGAGGAAGATGCGGTCGAAATTACTGATGAGTTCTTCCTTTTCCTTTTTTATATTGATCGTATTCGCGAGCAGGCGAATCTCTTCCACTTTACGGTCGTTCACTTTCACTTCCAGGTTCTTCTTAAACTTCTCCAGTTTTGCGTAAAATTCCGAATTACCGTTAAAGAAATAACCTATATACTCGTCTTTAAATTTGTTGGCTTCGTGCAGGCTATGATTAATCTCCTGTTGCCGCTTATTAGCATCAGTAATGATCTGTTGTGCTATTTTCAATTTACGCAGCTGCCTGAAGATGATAAAAATAAGTACACCCAGTGCTATCAATAATAATGTGACAACCGCTGCATAAGTTATCAGAGTTGTTTTTTCGCGCTCGATCCGGTTTACTTTCTCGGCTTCAATCAGGGATAGAATAGCGCTCACCTGAATTTTCCGTTGCCGGGCGCCATAAGAAAATGCGTCATTCAGTGCTTTTTCAATATATAAAGATGCTCTCTGAATATCATCCTGTCTGAATAATAGAGAAGCCAGATTAAAGATCGCTGCCGTTTCTTTGGTAGAAGATTTTATATCAGCTATTGACGCTTTGATCAGCAATACCATTGCCGAGTCAGTTTTTCCATTTTGAATATGATAGTCACTGAGGGTTGAAGCTGTCAATGCCAGTTCATGATAGCTTAAAGTTGAGTCGCTCATCAATTGCTGGAAATAACGGGCAGCTTCTTCTTTCCTGCCATCGCGGATAAGCCGAAGG
>JAATGW010000272.1 GCA_015654495.1 Chitinophagales bacterium | reverse complement strand
CTGTTTTTGCAAAAAGAATAAGCCCTATGCCTGCCAGCAGAAGAACACCGCCAAGCAACATTCCCTTTCCGCGCATACCGTATTTTCTTCCTATTTTATCGGCGCTGATACCACCAAGCGCTCGGGCAAAAATGTTCATGAATCCGAACATACCTGCCCAGAATCCGGCACTTTGCTGACTCAGCTTATATTGTTGAACAAAATGGAGTGCTGCTATATTATCAAAAGTGATTTCCATCCCGAAACAAACGGCATAGGCCAATGCTAGTGCCCAGATGCGCCAGTCTTTGAGAACACTGTAATCCACACCCGTTGTTATCGAACTACCACGGTCAATTTCATCATAATTGCCGGCAGGGGTATCCTTTGTATATCTGTAATAAAGAAAAGCCATTGCCAACATCATTATTCCAGGAACAATCATGGCATAGCGCCAGGCTTGCCGTGACGTATAACCGAAACCAACGATGCTTATAAAAATGAGCGGCATTACCATATTGGTTATTCCGCCCCCCAGGTTTCCCCATCCGCCGGCGACAGCATTAGCGGTACCTTTTATTGCAGGACTGAACATAGCAGATACATGAAACTGTGTGATAACAAAAGATGCTCCGATGATGCTTATGGCTAAGCGGAACAGGAGGAAAGAAGAATAATTATTTGCCAGTCCGACACACATTACCGGGATTGCCCCAATCAGCAGCAGGGAGGTATAAGTCTTACGTGGTCCCCAGGTATCACAAAGGCGCCCAATAAGTAATCTTGCGATAATGGTTCCTGAAACTGATGCGATAACTATATTTCCGATCTGTGATTTAGTCAGCTGAAGATCATCTTTGATTGCAGGCATCAGTGGCGCCAGGCCGAACCAGCCAAAAAAACAAACAAAAAATGTGAGCCAGCTGATATGGAAACTCCGCATCTGAATTCCCCGGAATGAAAATATATTCAGATTGGATAGTTGTTTATTAATTGAAGCTGTCATGATTTTTTAATTAAAAAAGTGGATCAATGCCCGTCAGAATTTATAACCAAGTCCGATACCGGGATGCCATTTCCCATTTGAAGTAACCGTTTTAGAGTTATAATAAAATGGAATCTGCAATACCAGGTGCCTGTAGGCAAATGTGAATCCAAAACCAGCTGTTGGTGTTATGGCAGAATTTTTTGTTCCTTCTTTTGGTACCTGCTCCTTTTTTATGCGCATCGTAGGTAAAATGCCAAAACCGAAACTCCAGGGTTTGCGAACCAGCTTTATTGCAGGCCCTCCGAAATTGACAAAGCCGCCATCATTCACATATCCCCCGGCTACCATACCATCCCAGAATGTTATGGAGATGATTTTTGCATCCTGTTGCGCAAATGCATGCATGCTCAGTATCAGTGCAAGCAGGATCAGGGCTTTTACTTTACATAGTTTCTTCATAATTTTGTTTTGGTTTTAAGTAGTTAAACATTTAAGATCACCCGGCTCGGGCTTCCATTTCGACCGGGTTTTTTTATACGGGCTATTCATGAACAAACTGGTTTATTCATTTTCAATTCCAATGTATACGTACCCGTTATCAACCTTCACAGGATAGGTTTTTATTGAACACTCATCTCCGCTGAGGCATTCACCTGTTATAAGTGAAAATGTTTTTTTGTGAAAAGGGCAGGCTACTTTAGGCTCACTGCCTGCTGATCCTATCATACCACGGCTTAAAGCCATTTGTTTCCGGTGAGGACATTCATTCTGCGTTGCATACCATTCATTTCTTCTTGTAAAATAAAAAAGTGCGATCTGTTCATTTCCGAACCTGACACAGGCGCCGCCATTTGAAGGCAGATCATTGTCCCGGCATGCACGAAACCATGTGATTGTTTTTGATTCAAACATTCGTGTAAAATTTAATTCACGGAATTAATAATAAAGGCACTGCAGGCTTATCAGCACAACAGATCTGCATAAATAAATAATGCAGTAAATGGCAGTTTAAGTTGGGGAGCAAACAATCGCTGGTAACTTTCTCAACGGATCCGGATTTCCTTTCGGTCTATGGCAAATCAGTTTTATAAACTGTATCAGATTATTTCCAATCACGCGCTTTCTTCTGATCCCTTAAATTTTCAAAATGAACCGTTGGATCTTTTTCTTCCGGAGCGTTAATAAAATGGCTGAATCTTTTCCTGATCTCCGGGTTCTCAATCGCTTCTTTCCATTCACACGCATAACTATCTACTAGCAACTGCATTTCTTTCTCCCATATTTCAGCCATGCCTAAACTGTCATTAACAACAACATTCCTCAGATAGTCGATACCACCTTCCATTTTATTAAGCCAGGTTGCTGTTCTTGCGAGCGGATCAGCAGTCCTTATATAAAACATCAGGAAGCGATCTATATAACGTATGCATGTTTCTGAATCCAGATCTGTCGCAAGCAGTAAAGCATGCTGTGGCTTACTGCCGCCGTTACCACACACATATAAATTCCAGCCTTTTTCTGTTGCGATGATGCCGAAATCTTTGCTCTGGGCTTCAGCGCACTCACGGATGCAGCCTGACACTGCCGATTTTATTTTATGTGGCGCACGCAGTCCCCGGTATCGTTCCTCGATCCTGATCGCATAGCTCACACTATCATGCAGACCAAACCGGCACCAGGTACTACCTACACAACTCTTAACTGTTCGCAGTGCCTTCCCGTATGCATGACCGCTTTCAAATCCGGCGGCGATCAACTGACTCCAGATCAAAGGCAGGTCATTCAGGTGTGCACCAAACATATCTATCCGCTGACCGCCGGTGATTTTTGTATAGAGATTGTATTGCTTTGCGATCTGCCCAATCACAATCAGCTTGTCAGGAGTGATTTCACCCCCCGGGATTCTGGGCACAACAGAATAGGTTCCTCCCTTTTGAATATTAGCGAGAAACCGATCATTGCTGTCCTGCGCAGTTGAATTACTTTTTTTCAGGATCATTTCATTCCACAAACTGGCAAGTATAGACGAAACTACAGGTTTACAAATTTCACAACCATCGCCCTTTCCAAGAGCGTCCAGAACTTCATCAAATGTTTTCAGAGAATGGATTTTAACCAGATCGAAAAGTTCCTGGCGACTGCAGGCAAAATGCTCACATATCATGTTGCGTACATAACGGCCGTTTGCTTTCATAGTGTGAAGCATCATGTCTTTTATCATCGGCACACAACCACCGCAGCCTGTACCGGCTTTGGTGCATTTTTTAATTGCTTCTACTGATTCACAACCCAACTCCGACACGGCACCGCATATATCCGACTTAGAAATACTTTCACAACTGCATATAAGTGCGTCATCGGGAAGACAAGCCAGACCCGCTTCTGCAGATTCTGGTCCACTTCTGGTTCCGAGGATGAGTGCAGACGGGTCATCCGGCAACACAAGTTTATTTTTATATGTCTGCAACAACATATTATATTGTTCCGCATCTCCGACGAGAATCCCTCCGATCAGTTGTTTTCCGTCTGCACTAAGATTAATACGTTTATATACTCCCCTAACAGTATCCTGCAAGCGAATTGTTTTCACTGATTCTCCAGCAGCAAACGGGTCTCCAAAACTCGCCACATCAACGCCGATCAGTTTCAGTTTTGTGCTCATATCAAAGCCGGTAAATTCAGCTTCCTGATTTTGTGATATGCCCGAAGCTGATTCCTGATGCAAAAGATTTCTAACGAGAACATCAGCCATTTCATACCCCGGTGCTGCTAAGCCGTAAATCATACCATTGTGCAAAGCACATTCGCCAATCGCAAAAATAGCCGGGTCAGAAGTCTGTAATTTTTCGTTCACCACAATACCCCTACGTGGACCGGTGGCAATGCCCGCAGTTTTTGCAAGTTCATCCCTGGGTTTAATACCTGCCGAAATCACAAGCATATCAACATGAATCACACTATCATCGGAAAAACGAAGTCCTGTGATCCTTCCGTCCCCTGAAATTTCAGCGGTATTTTTTGAAGTGTGAATAACAAAACCGAGTTGTTCTAATTTCGATTGAAGCAATGCCGAACCTTGATCATCAATTTGTTTTGGCATTAACCCTGGCGCAAATTCAATAATATGGGTTTGATTAATCCCGAGGTCAAGCATGGCTTTGGCAGCTTCCAGGCCTAACAATCCGCCACCGATCACAGCCGCCGTTCGGGACTTTTTCGCCCATGCTGTTATAAGTTCCAGATCTTCGATTGTCCTGTAGATAAAAACTCCCTGTTTCTCTATTCCAGGGATAGACGGGATAAATGCAGCTGAGCCTGTTGCAAGCACCAGATAATCGTAGCAGGTCATAATTCCACGATGTGAGGTTATCGTTTTTGCGCTTGCGTCAATGCTTCGGATTGATTCTCCAAGATGGAGTTCGATATTGTTTGAATCATACCAGTCAGCATCTGAAAGTGAAAGGGCTTTCGCAGACTTACCGGCGAAATATTCGCTTAGATGAACCCGGTCGTAGGCGGGTCTGGACTCTTCACCAAATACAGTAATTTGAAATTTCTGGTTATGGTCGGCAGTTACGAGTTTTTCGCAGAACTTAAAACCTACCATTCCATTTCCAATGACCACCAGCTTCATGAGTTAATTTTTACATGATAAAGGTGGCAGGCAATCGTATAAGTAAATTATATATGTAACATTATTCACCAAGGCAATCACACACAATTCACTATAAATATTATATATGCAATAAATATAGACTGATTTATTCTGATTTATATTATTTTTGTATAAGATAAGTTACATTTTTTATTATTTAATATGACAAAATCACCACTTTTATCGCTGGTAGGAGCAGGTCCCGGCGATCCGGAGTTAATTACGCTCAAAGCAATCCGTACAATTGGGAAAGCTGATGTGATTCTTTATGATGCACTTGTTAACGAAGCCCTTTTAGCTTATGCTCACACAGATTGTGTGCTGAGGTTTGTGGGGAAACGTTATGGATGTCATACCCTCTCACAGTCAGAAATCAATCACCTGATTTACGAATATGCGTTCAGTCATGGCCATGTGGTTCGGCTAAAAGGAGGCGATCCGTTTATATTTGGCCGCGCCCAGGAAGAAATTGAGTCTGCCCAGGCTGCCGGAATCCCTGTAGAAGTAGTGCCCGGCATTTCAAGTGCTCTTGCGGTTCCTGCGAATCACATGATCCCGCTTACCTGCCGGGGTAAAGCAGAAAGTTTCTGGGTTACAACCGGAACAACCATGACGGGAGAAATTTCTGCTGACCTAAGGCTCGCTGCTCAATCCACTGCCACCATTGTTCTGCTGATGGCTATGAGTAAACTCGAATCTATCATGGAAATCTTTTCAGCATTTGGGAAGGAAAATTCAGCTGTTGCCATTATACAGAATGGCACTAATACCAATGAAAAAATAATCAGAGGCAGGGTTCGAAATATCGCCTATAAAGCTATGCATGAGGGTTTAACAAATCCGGCAATAATAGTGATAGGAGAAGTTGTCGATCTGAATTCCTCTTCTGTAAAAAAATTGGCAGCTGCAAAAACTTCCGGGACACATATACGCAAAGAAAAATAATCTGCGATTCGGTTATATATTGCTGCAGAATGAAACCAAATAAAAAAAACTGTGATCTTCAATCCTGCATTATGTGCCGGCAGTGCATCACTGAATGGATTCCGGCAATAGACGCAAACAGAAAAGCATTTCATGTTGCCAAAGGCGAACAGCTTTTTAAAGAAGGCGAAGAAGTGAAGGGAATGTTTTTTATTGTGTCCGGCATGGTTAAGGTCCATAAACACTGGGGAACTGACAAAGAACTTATTTTAAGAATAGCTGGCGCAGGGGACATAGCCGGACATCGCGGGCTGGGCGGAGATAATTACTATCCTGCCAGTGCAACTGCCCTAACACCTACGGATATCTGCTTTGTTGAAATGAAATTTTTCTATGCTACTCTGAAAGTGAATCCGGATTTTCTTTTTAAACTGATGATATTTTTTGCTTCGGAACTTAAAGAGTCGGAGAATCGGATGCGCAACCTGGCTCATATGCCAGCCAAAGGCAGGATAGCCGATGCATTGATCACGCTTCAGCAAAAATTCGGAAAAACTACCGGGGGTGCTATCGGCATATCACTCACAAAACAGGATCTCGCTTCTTATACCGGAACTGCTTACGAAACATTTTTCAGACTGCTAAATGAATTAAGTGATGATGGAGCGATAAATAACGATGGAAAAAATATTTTCATCCTGGACCTTGAAAAATTAAATTCTTATACCCAATACGTTGAACGTTAAACGTTAACCGTTACAAATACCGGAGCCACTTTTTTTCAGGATGTTTCAACTTATCCTCCGCATACCATCGGCACAAAAAATAAAGAATGAAAACAACAATAACAATATTCAGGTAACGTAAACCCAGGCTCAACCTCACCCCTTCTTCCAGCTGTGTATAAAACGGTGCCCTTCCCTACCATACCTGATGCGTAGCTCTGCTTCGGGTT
>JAATGW010000719.1 GCA_015654495.1 Chitinophagales bacterium | reverse complement strand
TTCCGGAAACCATATTTCCGAAGCTTTCACCCATATCACAATTCAGATCTATTTGCATAGCTGCTACCTGAAGATTTTACTGTGCAATTTCTGTTCTGAAGTTATTCTTTTCGATTGATTCCGGCGAAGCAGAAAATTCAGCGCTATAATAGACGCAGTTCATTTAACGGATAATGGGAATATCATTTCCAGTACTCTCAATTGTTTTTCCTTTGCAAGGAAAAGCGATTCTGCTTTTTCTGCGGATATCTCCATAAATTTTAAATTGGCTCCAGGCCTCAGTTGAGCACAAACCGGCATATCTGCTAACGCTACCTGCCCGATGCGGGGATAACCACCGGTTGTCTGGGCATCCGCCATCAGCATCAGCAGATCACCCTGTGGTGTAACCTGTATGGTCCCGGGAGCTACAGCGGTTGAAATCATTTCTTCCTTTAGTCCGAATGAAATGCGTTCTCCCCGCAGCCGGTATCCCATCCTGTTAGATTGGTCTGTCACCTGATAGGAATTTCCTGTAAAAGAATCAAATGCAGATCCTTTGAACAATTGCCATTCCTGCCCTTTTATGAACCTTATCGTTATTTCCTTTTCTGCTGCAGGCAGGTACTGGCGGGATCCCCAGCCTGCATGCACATATGCACCACCCGGAGCAGATCGCCAGTGGAGGTGCTGAAGATTTTTAATGCCTTCTGTATTTTCGATTTCAAGAGTGTCGCCGCTGATCAGGCAGTTACCATTTAGTCCACCAAGAGCTGCTGCAGGGTAGGTACTTGTACTTTCAAGATCTTTGTTTGCTTTGAGCCCACCACTAACGGCCAGGTATGAACGACACCCTTCGGCTTTGGGTTTTAGCTCGAGAACAGAATAGGGCTGAACCATCACCGGCCCGGTGGAATTTACCACCTGCTGATTGATATATAATTCTGCACCTCCGCCGCTGAAGGCAATAATCATCAAGGTTTCTGCCATCAATGTGGCGCCATGAAGTGTAAATTCAAGTGCTGTGGCGCCGGCGGGATTACCGGCAAGTATATTTGCTTTGCGAAGGGAATCAACATCCATTGCACCGCTTACAGGAACACCGGACGCCTGGAAACCACGCCTTCCACAATCCTGTAAGGAACTGTGTATACCAGCTTTGATAATTCTGATACTCATTTTGGCAGGGTTTTTAAGTATTCACTATGACCTATAGGCTTGAAGCGTACCCGCATGCCGGCTTTTAGCAAACATGGTGATTCCCGGTGTTTATCAAAAAGTATTAAAGGGGTCTGACCGATTATCTGCCAGCCTCCGGGAATCGTAAAGGGATAGATTCCGGATTGTTTTCCTGCAATTCCCACTGAGCCTGCAGTCACACTGAGCGAAGGTTGCGCCTTTCTTGGAACATTCATTGGCTCAGGATTTGTTCCGAGATAGGGAAAGCCCGGAATGAATCCGATAAAAAAAACGGTATAGTTAATGGAGCAGTGTAATTCAATAAGTTCTTTGACCGAAAGGCCACAGAACTTCGCCGCATACTCAATGTCCGGAGCACAAGGCGTTTCATAACAAACGGGAATATAAATTTCTTCGGCTGCTACTGACAGCCAGTTATCCCTTTGCGTTAATAACGGCTTAAGGTACCCGCAAACAATACTGAAAATGGATTCCTGCCTGTAAGGAAAGACTGAAGCAATCTTTAGAGGGTTATAGTAAATGGTAAGCGTGCAATAGGCAGGAACAGATTCTATAAATCCGGGAAAAGGTGCAGAGAGTATTTGTCGCTGGCATGCGATTATCCTGCGATTCAAAGATTCACTGATGACATCACCAAACTCAATGGTAACGGCTTCTTCAGTCAACTGCCGGATTTGCGGTTGTTTCATCTTTCTGAAGATAGCATGGATTATGTCAATAAAAAAAGCCGCATCCAAAAGATGCGGCCAAGCACAGAATGTGTTTCAGAGGTTGTGCCTGTATTAAATGTATCTAATGGGTATACAATTCATATTTTGAACGACGGATGCGCTTATTATATCTGATGGGATAGTAGTCAGGCCGCTGCATGAGTTTCATGACGAACCGGTTTAAAATTAAGGTGGTGGCAAACCTGATTTTGCTGATATATTTTTCCATCTTAGTCTATTGAATTTAATTGGTAACGTCGCATTATGGTATTTATTATATTGATATCTCAAAATCTTCGCGCCTCGCTGCCAAACAATAGTTTTATACGGTTTAGCATAATTTTTAAGAGTTTTGACAGTTTACAGAATATTAAACGGATCCTGATGAAAACCATAGTTCTGAGTTGCTTATTCATTCTCATTTCATATATCGTACCCGCTCAATCGCAGCAGGATGCTGTTTTTAATAAAGTATTTGGCAAACTGGTTTCCGATTACCCGCAGGCGTTCAAAAATATCCGTGGTGAACTTATTCTCGAAGATGAAGATGAGCAACGGTTTATTTCTAAAATCGAATTGCCGGGAGCGCAGGATTGTCTTATTAGTCTGCCGCTTTCCGGCGAAAAAAAACAGGCTAAATGGGAAGCGTTTTTTTTCAGTTCAGCCTCTTTCGAAGAAGCAGCAAAAGAGTATAAAAATCTTCACCAGCAGCTGATGAAGGTTGGTATAAAACTCAATACAAAATCCACGAGCAGGTTAAAAGGTACATATGAAAGCCCGGTAAGCGATGACTCCTTTACCATTTCAGTTTATTCACTCTCGCCGTCGACCGGTGCTTTTCGCCGGGTTCGTATTGAACTCGAGCTTGTACATTTTCTCGATGAATGGCGCGTAAATCTCAGGATTGGCGATCAGGAAATCAGCGAGTAAAACGTTTCACGTTAAACGTACATTAACCTTAATTAACATTAAACCCATTTTGATTAACCAGCTTTGGTGCAGACCTGTGATATTTTCGTATCATGAAGAAAGCAGCACTGGCATTGGTTTTTTTGATGGCATTGATAACCGGATTCAGCAAAGGGGCGTATGCCCAGCAGAAAGGAAAAGTTACAGGGATGATCGTTGACACCGCAACGCAAAAAGCGGTGAACGGTGTCACGATCAGTATCCTGGATAAAAAAGATTCTTCACTTGTCAGTTTCAGCATGACGGGAACTGACGGGCGTTTTGAAATTACCGGACTTCCCATAGGAGAGTTCCGCATGATGGCTTCACATGTAGCCTTTCATAATTCCAATAAATATTTTACCATATCAGCTGATCAACCCGCCTTTGATCTTGGCCGGATTCCCTTCACCGATAAATACAAATCACTGGATGAGGTGATCATTCAGGCCGAAGCACCTCCGGTCACATTAAAGGCCGATACAATTGAGTATAATGCCGGCTCTTTCAAAACCCAGCCCAATGCTAATGTTGAAGATCTGTTGAAAAAACTTCCAGGTGTAAAAGTGGAAAAGGATGGTACCGTTAAAGCCCAGGGTCAAACTGTCAACAAGGTTTTTGTTGACGGCAAAGAATTCTTCGGCAACGATCCTAAGATGGCAACAAAGAACCTGCCTGCCGATGCAATTGACAAAGTGCAGGTCTACGACCGTTTGAGCGACCAGGCGCAGATGACAGGTTTTGATGACGGCAATAGTGAAAGATCCATCAATCTCAAACTAAAAAAAGATAAGAAAAAAGGTGTATTCGGAAAAGCCATGGCCGGCGCGGGTACCCGGGATCGTTATGAAGGCCGGTTCAACCTGAATTCATTTAAAGGTGCAAGACAGTTATCTGTGCTGGGTGTTGGAAATAATACCAATGCAGAAGCTTTTTCTTTTATGGATATGCTGACCTTCAGTGGCGACAGACCCTCTATCAGTGGCGGCGGTGGCAATATTTCTGTAAACCTTAGTTCTGATGGTAATGGCATGGGCGGTTTGCTGGGTGGTAATCAGAATAATGGCATAAATACAATCTGGGGTGGCGGCGTGAATTACAATGACCTGATCGGAACAAAACTCGACCTGCGCAGTAACTATTTTTATAACCGCTATAGTCCTAAAACAGAAAGCGAGCTGGAGCGACAATATTTTCTTCCTGACTCTTCCTATTATTTTTCACAGAAAGGACAAAATGAAAGGATAAACAATTCCCATAGGCTGAACCTCATCCTGGATTATGCGATAGATTCTTTTCATTCTGTCAGGATTGCTCCCTCTCTTGGATTTCAACAGTCGGATCAATTATCGAAATCTGTTTATCAGACACTCAATGGTTCGAAGCTGTTAACAAATGATGGATTCAACAGACAATTGACAAGTATGGAGGGCTATAATTTCCGCAATGATCTATTGTTCAGAAAGAAATTCCGAAAGAAGAGCCGTTCATTTTCTTTTGCATTGCAGAATCTTTATAACAGGAGTTACGGCAACGGCGAGCAGGAATCAATCAACAGATTTTATGACGCAGCCGGATCAATAACTGATATCGATTCAATCAATCAGTACAGCAATTCCGGCGCTGATATGAATGGCTATACAGCCCGGGCAGTATACACAGAACCCGTGTTCAGAAAAGCCCTCCTGGAATTCAGTGTAGCTAATAGTTCCACAAAATTAGTTTCAGAAAAACAGACCTATGATTATAATAAGAGCTCAGGCAAGTTTGATGAGTTGAATCCCCTGCTTTCAAACGACTATAATAACCGTTACGGATATTCGAATGCAGGTATCCGGTTCCGTAAGCAACACAGGAAACTCAATTGGGCTGCCGGTATAGCCTGGCAATATTCTGAGCTAAAAGGCGAAACAAATGGTACCCTTATCGACTCCATAATAAAGAAAGACTTCCGGAACCTGCTACCAAATGCAAGAGTACAGTACCAGTTTAACAGGTTCAGCAATCTTACACTTAATTACCAGACGATGACCAATCAGCCAACAATCTCGCAACTGCAGCCGTTGCCTGACATCAGTAACCCCTTAAGTATTATCCTGGGAAATCCTCAGCTGAAACAGGAATATACACAGACGACTTCATTGAATCTGATGAAAGTAAATCCTATCAAACAAACAAATATTTTTGGATTTCTCAGCTTCCGGCATACCACCAATAAAATTGTAAACAGTGATTCGATAAGTACATCGGGAATTAAATACAGCAGGCCTGTAAATGTAAATGGGGTGTACAATTTCAACGGCGATTTTAACTGGGGTTTTCCTTTTAAACTGATAAAGAAAAGTTCGGTAAATATTGGCCTCAATGCCTATGGAAGCAAGAGCAAGCAATATATCAATAAGACTGAAAACAGGATCAATGATCTGCAGATAAGTCCTGAACTCAGGTTTGAACTGAATCCCACTGATAAGATCAATACTTCTGTTTCATTCGGAACTGCTTTCAATCATACAAAATATTCACTGCAACCTGATCTCAGTACAAAATACTTTACGCATGAACTGGGTATTGATGCGAGCTGGGAACTGCCGCTGGGATTCTATATCAGTTCTGACTTTAACTACAGGATAAATGCAAAAAGGGCTGATGGGTATAATGTGAACGTTCCGCTATGGAATGCAAGCGTAAGTAAATTCATCTTAAAATATAATCGTGGTCAGATAGGATTAAGGGTTTTTGATATCCTCAATCAGAATGTTGGTATCAGCAGAACAAGCAATAATAACTATATCGAAGATAGAAAAGTAACTGTGCTGAAAAGATATGTACTGCTGAGTTTTACATTCAGCCTGAACAAGACGGGATTGAGCGGTGGTGGAGGCCCGGGAAATATCAGGGTGATTTCCAGATAAGTTCAACGTTCAGCATTTAACGTTAAACGTAGGATTGTGTCGGGAATTATTGTAGCATCTGTCACTTCTACAGCAGCCTTTAAGTTGATAGCCTGTTGTGGCATATAGCCCACTTCAGATGTTGCCGGATTCTGTACAATTGTGTATCCTCCGGCGTCACGGATCTTTCTCAGTCCTTCAGCACCGTCGGCATTTGCACCGGAAAGAAGAATTCCGATAACAGCATCTCCGAATATTTCTGCAAGAGATTCAAATGTTACGTCGATACTTGGCCGGCTATGGTGAACTTTTTCAGAGCTGTCCAGTGAAAAAGTTTTTTCATCTTCAATCAGCAAATGATAATCAGAAGGTGCGATATAAATTGTTCCGGGCGAGATAGGCTCCTTGTCTTCCACCTCTTTAACAGGCAGGTATGTTCTTGCTGATATCAGTTCACTTAAAATGGAAGATGGATCATTTTTCCGGTGAATAACAACAACATATGAGGAAGATACCGGTAGGTCGGGGGTTTGGAATATCCTGAGAACAGTATCCAGACTCCCGGCGGAACCGCCGATGGCAATAATCTTAAATCGTATTATCGCATTTTCCTCCATATTTTTTCTTTATTCTCCATCTGCCTGTAATTTGATGCGACCGAAGTGAACCGGATATTTTCCTTTGATCCCAGCACCAGAAAACCAAGTTTATCAAGACTGTCGTCGAAAAGCGTCAGCACTTTGTCCTGCAGTTCCTTATCAAAGTAAATCAAAACATTCCGGCAACAGATCAGTTGGAATTCATTGAAAGAGCGATCCGAAACAAGGTTGTGCGTAGCGACAATCATCCTTTCTTTCAGTTTGTCGTCAAACTTAGCCCATTCATATTTGGCAGTATAATATTTGGAAAAATCACGTCTTCCTCCACTCAGAATATAGTTTTCTGAATAGTTTTTCATATGCTGCATGGGAAAAATGCCCCGCTTAATATTTTCAATAACATGTGCATTGATATCCGTAGCATAGATAAGTGCTTTATGAAGCAGATTCGCTTCTTCCAGAAGGATTGCCATTGAATACACTTCCTCACCGGTTGAACATCCTGCATGCCATATCCGGATAAAAGGATGTGTTGCGAGAACCGGCAGCACTTCTTCACGTAATACTTTAAAAGTATGCGGATCGCGGAACATTTCCGTAACGTTTACGGTCAGTTGCCGGATAATATGGGGGATATAGTTTTCGTCTGATTTTACCCGGTAGTACAATTCAGCAAAACTGGGGAGCCGGTCGATCACCATAATCCTTGTGATCCTTCGTTTGAGTGAGGCGCGGGCATAATTGGTAAAATCATAACCATGTGAAATGAAAATTTCATTCAACAGCAATTCCAGGTCTTCATCACGTAAGAGAGCAAGGTCTGTACCTTTCATTTCAGGTATTTTTCCAGGAGGTTCAGAAGTTGGTCGACATCCACCGGTTTTGCAATATAGTCATCAGCGCCTGCAGACAGGCATTTTTCCCTGTCGCCTGGCATAGCTTGTGCCGTTACAGCAATAACCGGCAATTTTGAAAAATCCGGATCTGTCTTTATTTTCCCGATTGCTTCATATCCATCCATTTCCGGCATCATCATATCCATTAAAACAAGTCCGATCGGGTCTGAACTATGCAATTTTTCAAATCCTCCTTTCATGTCGAAAGCAGTAATACATTGCAGTCCCCTTGACTGCAAAACCGCCTTCAGCGCGAAAATATTCCTGCTATCGTCATCAATAATAAGAATATGCCTTTCGCTGTTCATTATCCGGATACAATCTAATTATACAACCATACCCTTAACAGCGAAACCAGCTGATCCACATCTACCGGTTTTGTTATGTAATCTGAAGCTCCTGCATTGATACATTTCTCACGATCGCCGGTCATGGCTTTTGCTGTAACAGCAATCACCGGCAATGTTTTATATTTTGCATTCTCACGGATTCTGCGGGTGGATTCATATCCGTCCATTTCCGGCATCATCATATCCATAAGGACGAGATCAACGCTTTCATTTTTTTCAAGCTGCTGAAGAGCTTCTTTGCCATCCATTGCAGAAATCACATTTACGCCAAAGGTTTCCAGTGATTTTGTGAGAGAAAAAATATTCCGTACATCGTCATCCGCAACAAGTACGGTTTTTCCTTTCAACACTTCACTGAGTTCACCCATTCTCTTATACTTTGTGCTCTTGCTGTCCTTTTTATTTTCTTCTACCAGGTGAAGAAAAAGACTTACTTCATCGAGAATACGCTGATAGGAATGAGCAGTTTTTATAACAATTGAATCAGCATATTGTTTCAGTTTCATCTCTTCGACATGCGAAAGATTTTTTCCTGTGAAAACGATGATCGGCAGGTTTTCAAATCCCTTTGTTTTTTTGATCCGCTCAAGGGTGTCATAACCGCCCTGGGCAGGTATTCCCATATCGAGTATTACGCAGTCGACATCTTTGTCACTCAGTGCACGGATACCATCGCCAACCGAAGTTGTTATTTCAGAAACAACCTGATAGCTCCGGAGAAAATAAGACAGAGCTTCCGCATGTTTGGTATTTTCTTCCACGATCAGTACTTTCTTCGGATGCCTCGTCAGTGCTTCTTCTATTTTCCGGAACATCTCCGAAAGTTTTTCAAAAGCAACCGGCTTATTGATAAAATCAACAGCTCCCTTGGAAAGACTTTTCATCCTCACTTCATGCGAAGACATCATGTGCACCGGTAATGGCCTCGTCACAGGATCTGATTTTAGCTCGTCCATTACTTCCCATCCACTCTTTATTGGTAACTGTACATCAAGTAAAATACCGGCAGGCATCAGTTCTTTTGCGAGCTGAATACCTTCATCCCCACGTACAGCCACAACACCTTTATAACCTTTGCTCCTTGTGAAATCCAGCAGCGATTTTGCAAAGGAAGTATCGTCTTCAATGATCAGAATTGTTTTGTCTGCCGGTGAAATATTATTTCTGTCATCCGCTACTGAGGCAGGAATATTGGTAGAAATATATCGCTGTTCAGCCCCTGTTCCGGCTGGCTTTATAAAACCTGCGTCGGTTTCTGTAACAGTTTCAGCAATTTTTACTTTCCGCATTGGTACATAAAGGATGAATTCACTTCCCTTGCCTTCTTCACTTTTTAATTGTATTTCTCCACCAAGCAATTTTGCCAGTTCCCGGCTTATAGAGAGCCCGAGCCCTGTTCCGCCAAATTGCCTGCGGGTAGATCCGTCAGCCTGCTGAAATGCTTCAAAAATTGTTTTCTGTTTGTCGGCTGCAATGCCGATGCCTGTATCTTTTACCGAGAATGCAATGCTGTAGCCGGCCTTATAAATATCAAGCTGTACCGAGCCTTTTTTTGTAAACTTGAGCGCATTGCTCAATAGGTTTTTCAGAATCTGTTCAAGCCTGAGTTTATCTGTTTCAAGAATTCCCGGAACTTCCTTATCAACATTTATACTAAAGTCAATCCCTTTGTCTTTTGCCAGTGGCGCAAGCAGGGATGTCAATCCATCAGCAACAGACTGGATCATCACATCAGTATATTCAAGATCCATTTTGCCGGCTTCTATTTTTGAGAGATCAAGTATTTCATCAATAAGCGTAAGCAGTCCTTTCCCGGAAGTTTGAATTACTTCAGCATATTCAATCTGGTCTTTGTTAAGATTGTTGGAGTGATTTTCAGAAAGTAATCTTGATAATAAAAGGATGGAATTTAAAGGTGTTCGAAGTTCATGGGACATGTTTGCAAGAAACTCTGACTTATACCTTGTACTCAAAGTGAGCTCTTCTGCTTTTTTCTGAATATCGAAATTACGCTCAAGAATAAGTTCATTTTTTTCTTCAAGTTCACGGCTTCTTTCCTCGAGTTCCTGATTCGCCTGTAGCAGTTCTTCCTGCTGCACTTTTAACTCTTCTTCTGAGGCCTGCAGTTTTTCTGCCTGGATCTCCAGTTCTGCATTTATATTTTCCATTTCACTATGCTGGCTCTGTAACTCTTCAGATTGCGATTGTGTTTCTTCCAGCAATTCTTCCACGCGTTGTTTGTTCTGCATGGTATTTATTGCGATGCCTATATTTCCCGCGGCCGCATCCAGGAAGGATTTGGTTTTCGATGTAAATTCATCGAGAGTTGAAAGTTCGATTACACCCTTAAGTAAATTATTGAAGAACAGAGGAATACCAATAACCGCTTTCGGCCGAATATTGCCCGGTAAAAAACTCATCACATAATTGTCTGGTGGGATATTACTAATCTCGATTGATTTTCCCATCCTTGCAACCTGGCCGGCAAGAGCTTCTCCTGATACGAGCTTCTGATACCGATGTCCCGGGTTGATTGCAAATCCGCTGTTCAGTTGCAGATCACCGTCATTATCCACCAGGTAAAATGATCCTGCATTTGCGCCGGAATATTCAACCACGAAATCCAGAATGCGTGTGGTAAGGCTTTGCATATTCTGATCGCTGATCATGATATCACTCAGCGATGCGATCCCGGTCTGGAGCCATTCTTTTTCTGACAGCGCATTGAAAGACTGTTCCAGAGATTGGGACATGCGGTTCAGCGATCCTGCAATGCTTCCTAATGCATCATTACGCGCATCATTCACTTTTATCTGGTAGTTACCTGATGAAATTTCGTTGGCAATAGAATCTACTGCGGCCAGGCGATTATTGATCTCCTGTTCTTTTCTCTCCAGCTCAAGCTGGAGGGCATACCTGCTATTATAATCCTTGCTTAACCGGATAAGAGACACAATTGTTACTGCGATCGCCAGCAGAGATGCAATAACGATCAGTAGTGGAGTTGCTGTTGCGAAGCGCTTAAGTGTTGCTGTTCTTTGTACAAGCAGTTTTTCTTCCCGCTGCTGCATCACGTTAATAAGGCTTGCCGTATTATCCATATAATCCCTGCCAATATTGAGCAGACTGTCTGAGAGTAACTGTCCGGATCTTTTTCGCTCAATCAGGTTGCCGAGATACTGCAAGCGTTTTTGCGCCATGTCAAGCAGGCGGTCACAATCCGCTTGCTGCACCGGATTATCAACCGTCAGTTCTTTCACACGACCGATAATGCGCATCATTCTTTCACGTGACCCCTTGTATGGCTCCAGATACCTTTCATCGCCCGTTATGAGAAACCCGCGCTGGCCCGACTCGGCTTCTTTCAGCGTAGCTATCACTTCATCCAGATCTCTTGAAACTTCATAAGTATGGGTTACCCAGCCTGAACTGCTCAGCAGGTTGCTGATACTGATATAGGAAGCTATTGAGCTGGCGAGAAGCAGGAAAAGAGAAACTCCATAACCTATAAAAAGATTTTTCTTGAATGAATTCATACCGCAGAAATTAAGCTGTTATCGTGAACGGCCTTTATTTGTTTTAATGGGATGATGATTGTAAATGTGGTTCCTGATTCTATATGGCTCTTTGCCATAAGAATGCCATTGTGGTTGTCGATTATTTTTTTCACAATGGCCAGACCGATGCCGGTACCTTCATACTCTTCTTTCCGGTGCAGGCGTTGAAAAATCGTGAAAATTTTTTCTGAATAAATATTGTCGAATCCGATCCCATTGTCTTCAACACATATTCTGAGATAATGGCCATCCCGTTCCGGCGATGCATCAAATTTTTTTTCAGAAATTATTTCACCATATATCCGGATTACCGGCTTTTTTTCCTTTCTTGAAAACTTGAGCGCGTTGCTGAGCAGATTCTGAAACACCTGGCGGATCTGACCGGGAATGATTTCAGCCCCGGGCAATTGACCTGCCGCCACCTCAGCATTTTTTTCTTTGATAGAAAGTTCCAGGTCAGCTACAACTCCCTGTAGCAGGGCATTCATATCAGTATTGGAAAAATGAGATACTGCTGAAAGTTTGCTGTAATTGAGAAGGTCATTTATAAGAATTCGCATTCTCTCTGAAGAAGAGATCACCTTATTCATGAACATTTCTGCTTCTTCTGATCTGACAAGGAATTTTTCCTGGATGATCCGGCTGAATGTCGCGATCTTTCTGAGTGGTTCCTGAAGATCATGTGAAGCAACTGAGGCATATTGCTGTAATTCAGCGTTACTCATCTCAAGAGCCTTATTGCTGGATAAAAGTTCATTAGTTCTTTCTTTCACTTTTTCTTCCAGATGCAGATTACTATTCTGCAGCGCCTGCTCAGCTTTTTTCCTGATTTCAATTTCATCTGTAAGCACCGACTGAATCTTTTTCAATTCGCGGGTTTGTTCAAAAAGCCTGTAAAAGGTCTTCACTTTTAACAAGAGGAGGTCCGGATCAAAAGGCTTGGTAACATAATCGACTCCTCCGGATGAATATCCTTTTGTAATAAACCGCTTATTAATATTTACCGCACTCAGGAAAATAATAGGTATGTCGCGGGTTTTGTTAAGACTGGTGACTGCTTCTGCAACTTCGAAACCGTCCATGCCCGGCATCTGAACATCGAGTATTATCAATTCATAATCATGTTGCAGGATTTTCCGAAGCGCTTCTTCTCCTGACATAGCAGTATCCACCTCGTAAAAGTTAAGGTGCAACAGTGTTTTCAGAGAAAAAAGATTTTCCTGCTTGTCGTCAACAATTAAAATCATAAAACTTCAGATCAGCAAACGATATATGATTCAGTGTCTGTCCGCAATGATTCAATGGCATCCTGCAATTTATCGGGAAGGCTGTTAATAATCGATGCCAGAATATGTTTAAGTTCCTTCAGACTTGAAGGCTTTGTAATAAAACAGGTTGCCCCGTATGCTATAGCTTCCTGAATATCCTTGGGCATCGACGATGTTGTGTACATGATCACAGGGATGGCAGAAGTATCCGGGCTGGCTTTTATCAGGCGGAGGCATTCCTTTCCATCCATCCTGGGCATATTCAGGTCCAGGAAAATAATATCTGGTTCTATTTTGTTCCCGGTAAGCATACTGATTGCTTCCTGGCCGTTGGTGGCGCATATTAATTCAACTGATGGATTCACTTCATTCAATACTTCATTGAAGAGCAAAGTGTCATCAGAATCGTCGTCAACTAGAAATACTGAGATTGGTTTTGACATACAGGGATTCCAAAGTTAGCAGAATCGTGCTAATAAAAATAGCTGCTGTAATTTTTTGGAATGCTTTACCGGGCACGAGTTTTGCATGAGGTCAATAAAATGAAAAAACCGGAAAACATGTTTCCGGTTTTCAACAATTTGCAGTTAATCCCGGTTATCGGGATCTGAAATTGAAAGTTCCGCCTCCATTCGATTCCATTTCTTTCATCATTTTATCTCTTTCCAGTGCAAATTCCGCCGGCGTTATCTTTTTACCTTTTGGTTCCTTTATTTCTTTCAGATCCACTTTCTTACTCAGTTCAACTGCAACAAATGTGGTAGTACCGTTATTAACATCAACTTCAAGCACAGTTCCGGGCAACTGACCCTGGTACTGATCGGGACCATTAAAGCCGGCGATTTCGTTTGTAAACCAGGCAACAACATTCAGTGTGTCGATAACTTCTTTTCTTTCCGTTTTACCATTTTCCAATGTCATTCTGAAAGATTGCTGGGTACGTGTGCCAATAGCTTTTCTGCAATTCATGCCCAGGATCATTTTTGTTTCATTGCCAACCTTCCAGTTCATGGGCCTGATGCTATCCTGTATTACAAAATTCTTAGTGAACAATTCTCTTTGTTCTACTTTAGTCTTCGTATTAAAATCATAAAATATAATATCATTTAATCCAGGTATTATCATTCTTATTTCGGCTCCGCCGCCACTCACCTGCATTTCCCCTGATTGAGGGTCTTCTTCCGCAGAACGATAAATAGACTTATTACCTCCAAACAAACACTCATATCGGTCTTTTCTTTCTTTTGGTATCAGGTTCTGGATTTCCGGATCTTCGTTAGCGATCTGAATCTGCAGTTTTGCAGTCCTTTCGTAAGTTATTTTCCCTTCCTGTTGTTGCGCATGCGTAAATGAAACCAGAACTGCCATTGCTATCAGTAAAATAAATTTTTCCATGACTAATTTTTTCCAAAACTAAGCCCCGGAAAAGCAGGTGGAGGTTAATGCAACTTGCTTTAATGTTAATTAAGGTTAATAGGATTATTAAGCTATAACAGCAGTCAATACCTTTGTTCTGAACAACTTGAAATATGAAGAAGTTTGGAAAATTGATCAGTTTGATGATTCTTACAATTCTGGTAATCGTAGGATTTCAGGCCTGGTGGTTGATTCAGAACTACCAGCGCGAACGGAATGTGCTGAAAACGAATGTCAGCTTTCTCTTCCGCGAAACCGTAATGAACCTTCAGGGTGAGAAACTGAAAATAGAAGGCACGATAAGGAGAGATTCGGTTGTTCAGCATATAAAAGTGGGCCCTGCGCTATCTCCATCAGATCCGCCAAAGCAGGTGGTGAACATGTACAATCTGATCGAACAAAGAGCCCGCGACAGCAGTAAGAAGAAGCAGGTATTCATCACAGTAGATCGTACCTCTGTGCATAGTACTTCAGATTCTGCGGGTCCGGTGGATCTGAATTGGATTGGTGGCTCCAATGTAGTGCGTTTTCTTTATGGGATAGACTCTCTGCAGGATTCCCTGCGGGTATCAGAAATAGACACTGCATTCCGGAAGGCGCTGGCGAAAGAAAATACCGGAATACCTTTTTACCTGGAACGCAAGCTATTACCGACTTCAAGCCCAACTAATTTTGAGGATGATGAAGTTGTGGTTGGAATCAGCAGACCCATTTCCTACCGTGTGCACCTGGGCAATAGTTTTCCCTACCTGCTCAGAAAAATGACCTCGCCGATCATCTTCTCTGTGTTTCTGGTAGGTGTTACAATTCTTTCATTTGTTCTGCTCTACAGGAACCTTGTCAGGCAACATAACCTTACTGCCTTGAAAAATGAGTTTATCAGCAATATCACCCACGAGCTCAAAACACCGATTGCCACGGTTTCTGTTGCTATCGAAGCACTGAAAAATTTTAATGCGTTAAACGACACGAGAAGAACAGCAGAATACCTTGATATATCCCAGAATGAACTTCAGCGTTTGTCGCTGTTGGTGGACAAGGTGCTGAAGCTATCCATGTTTGAACAAAAGGCAATCCAGTTAAATAAAGGATGGTTTGATTTATGTGAGGTTGTGCGTGATGTGATTGAGAGCATGAAACTTCAGACCGACAAGGCCGGGGCAGTAATAAAATTTTCATCCGATAATGCGGAATGCCCGATTCATGCCGATAAGCTTCATATAACAAGCGTGGTTTATAATCTGCTTGACAATGCCCTTAAATACAGTCCTGTAAATCCCGAAATTTCAATAGAACTCAACCGGTATGAGGAATATATTGACCTTATCATCCGCGACAATGGAGTTGGTATTCCCGCTGAATTTAAACGGAAAGTATTTGAAAAGTTTTTCCGTGTCCCAAATCAGGACAGACACGATATTAAAGGGTATGGTCTGGGATTAAGTTATGTTCTGCATATTGCGGCTATTCACCAGGGATTTATTGAAGTCGAAAGTGTGGTTGGGCAGGGCAGCAGCTTTATAATTAAGCTACCGATCCAGGAATTGCCCGTAGTCCATTTTGACAGAAACAGAAAAAGTATGCGGAAGGTGATAAAACTGGGATTTAAAAAGGAGGAACATGAAAGTTAAAATCCTGTACGTGGAAGATGAGGAATTTCTCGGCAAGATCGTGCGCGAAAGCCTCGAGACAAGGGGCTTTGAGGTTTTTATGGAATCCGATGGCGCCAGGGTGCTCACGAAATTCCGCAATTCATCGCCGGATATATGTGTACTCGATATAATGCTTCCGAACAAAGATGGATTTGAAATAGCAGAAGAGATCAGGCATATCGATCCTGCTATTCCGATTATTTTTCTTACAGCTAAAACACAAACAGGTGATGTAGTGAAAGGTTTCAATCTTGGTGCAAATGACTATATCCGTAAACCTTTCAGTATGGAAGAATTAATTGTGAGGATCTCCAATGCGCTGAAGAGAAAAAGCAATACAGAAAAAGATTCCGGCAGAGAATTTCTAAAGCTGGGTGGTTATGTTTTTCATTCCAACAGGCAGACACTCAGTTACGGCAATGAAGACCGGAAACTTTCGTTTCGTGAATCTGAATTACTCAGGCTACTGCTAAACAGCAAAAATAAAATCATTGACCGGAAAGACATTCTGAATGTGCTCTGGGGCAATGATTCTTTTTTCAATTCCAGGAACCTGGATGTATATGTTGCGAAACTCCGGAGTTATCTGAAAGATGATCCGACACTTGAAATTATAACCATCAAAGGTGTCGGATACCGTTTTGTTTCTGAATAAATTTTCAGGAGATCCTTATAGGTGTGGTGATATTATTATTTGCTCTTTCCTTCCTTTGCATGAACCACATAATGGTGAAAGTCGGGATGAAGTCGACACCGGGAAGAATTTCTTCAACGAAGTTGAACAAGCTTCCTTTCCAGCTGCCGAAAGTCATGAAAAAGATAAATGCGGAAACAGGCGCCCAGGCAATATCCGTAAACTCACCTAATACAGGTATTGCGTAGTTGAGCATACCAAGCGCATCCATGATAATACAGAATGCGAGAGAAGGTTGTTTTCTTTTCATACGGGAATCAGTAGGGCTGCCACCCCTTCAGGGTTGCAAGCTCTGTGAAGTTTAACGTTAAACGTTGAACGTTTAACCTGTTAGTAATCTATAACCTGTTCCTCAATCATTTCAGGAATTTTCCGGTATTCATATTGCTGATTGCGTAACTGGGGCTCAAAACCCGCTTCGCGGATAGCGTCCTGAATAGTTTTGTAAGTAAAACGATGTGGGGCGCCGGCAGCACTAACCACGTTCTCTTCGATCATTATACTGCCGAAATCATTTGCTCCCGCATGAAGACAAATTTGTGCCACCTGCTTACCTACTGTGAGCCAGGATGCCTGGATATTATTGATATTGGCGAGCATGATCCTGCTGATGGCAATCATACGTATATACTCTTCAGAACTAGTCAGGTTATGAACTCCACGGATCCTGGTAAGCAGGGTATCCACATCCTGAAAGGTCCAGGGTATGAATGCCAGAAATCCTTTTGCACCGGCAGGCTTGCGGCTCTGGACTTCCCTGATTTTTATCAGGTGATCAAATCTTTCTTCCAGAGTTTCAACATGCCCGAACATCATCGTAGCTGAAGTGGTAATATGCAGCTGGTGAGCTGTCGCCATAATATCCAACCACTCCTGGGCTCCGCATTTGCCTTTGCTGATAAGGCGCCTTACCCTATCAACAAGGATTTCAGCGCCGGCTCCCGGCAGTGAATCAAGGCCGGCCTCCTTGAGGGCAGTCAGTACTTCATGGTGTGTGGATTTTTCCAGCTTGGTAATATGTGCTACTTCAGGAGGCCCGAGCGCATGCAGTCGGATATCCGGGAATTCAGACTTGATTTCCCTGAAAGTCCTGGTATAGAAATCGAGGCCCAGTTCCGGGTGATGCCCGCCCTGGAGCAACAGCTGATCACCCCCATATTTCAGGGTTTCACGGATCTTTTTCCGGTAAGTTGCCATATCCGTGATATAGGCATCAGGATGACCGGGAATTCTGTAAAAATTGCAGAATTTGCAGTTGGCGATACAGACATTTGTCGTATTCACATTTCTATCAATCTGCCAGGTGACTTTTCCGGAAGGCACCCGTTTCTTCCTGAGTTCGTCAGCCACAAAACTCAGCTCAGTAAGGGGAGCAGTTTTAAAAAGCCTGAGCCCTTCTTCTTTGGTCAGAAATTCATTATTCAGGGCTTTATGGTATAAATCACCGTTTCCGGCCATATCAGTAAATATTGAGAACAACAAATGTACAACCCAAAGGGCTGAAGGAAAGCGATCTATTATTCGTTCAAAAACTATTATCAAGAAAATATTAATTATTTTAACGCCCGGAGCAGCGAGTGAGTCCTGCTGACCTATCTTATTGCTTTAATGAAAATTACCCGGATTGTATTTTTATTGCTTGTCATTGGGCAAAGTCTCTTAATAAATGCCCAGGAAAAATCCTCGGAACCGGCGGCAAAACTGAAAGCGAAATTTCCTTTCACCATGCTGAGTGGCGGTGTTATACTTATTAAAGCCGTTTTAAATAACTATAAAGACAGCCTTAATTTTATTCTTGACACTGGTAGCGGAGGCATTTCTCTTGATTCGACCACATGTGAAGAGCTTAAAATCCCGCTCAAACCTTCAGACGTAACCATCAGAGGAATTGCCGGACTTGTAAAAGTGCGTTATCTCTACAATGCGCAGCTGCACCTGCCCGGACTCACGGTTGAAGGCCTTAATTTTCATGTAAATGATTACGAGATACTTACAAGTGTTTATGGTATAAAGATCGATGGCATCGTAGGCTACAGCTTTTTGAACCGGTATATTGTTCGCCTTGACTATGACACATTGCAGATGGAAGTTTTCTCTCCCGGTGAATTCAAATATCCGCGTAATGGACATCTTTTAAAGCCCTTAATTTCCTCCATTCCCATTTTGAGTTTCCGTTTTCGCGACCGCAAGCGTTTTACTAACAGATTCTATTTTGATACCGGTGCCGGACTCAGCTTTCTTGTTTCAAAAGAATATGCCTCCGACAGTACAGTGCTGGCCAGCAAAAGAACACCGGTATTGACGCAGGCCGAGGGGCTGGGAGGAAAAATGAGTATGAGCCTGACTGTAGTCAGGGAAGTAAGCGTAGGGCCCTATAAATTCAAAAAGGTTCCCACTTTCATTTTTGATGATGCCTATAATATCACCAATTATCCTTTCCTCGGCGGACTTATCGGAAATGATCTTTTGCGGCGTTTTAACGTAGTACTCAACTACCCCAAAAGGCAGATTCACATTATTCCTAACAGGCATTTTAATGATCTTTTTGATTATGCCTACACAGGCCTTGGCGTTTATTTTATTGATGGCAAAGTAGTTGTGGAAGATGTTGTTCCGGGTTCTCCCGGCGATGAAGGTGGTTTCAAGCCGGGTGACGTAATTCTGGCCGTGAATAATAATTTCAGCAATAATATCCAGGTTTACAAGACCATGATGCAAACATTGGGTGATCGCCTCAAGTTTGTAATCCAAAGGGACGGCAGCCCGTTTATTCTCTACCTTAAGCCGAAAAGCATCCTTTGAAGTATGAAGGCTGAAGGCCGAAGTTCGAAGTCAGCAGCCAATACAGTTTTGGTTTTTCAGTTCGTAGGAACGATGGTCTTATACCCCAGGATTTCAATCTTGGGGTAACGGGATACGAAGTTCGAAGTCAACAGCCAATACAACTGGGTTTCTTAGTCCTGAAAGGACGTAATAC
>JAATGW010000188.1 GCA_015654495.1 Chitinophagales bacterium | reverse complement strand
GATATCACCACGCCGGTTTTATTTTTCACCCGATGGATCACCCACTACTGCGCACCGGTTTTTGTTTTTCTTTCCGGAGTATCGGCATTCCTGACTTCTTCCCGTAAACCACTTAAGCAGGGATCAGTAGCACTGATGAAAAGAGGGCTTTTTCTTGTTATTGCTGAAATAACAATTGTCACCTTGGGTCTTGGGTTCAATCCTGCCTTTAATTTTATTTTTCTCCAGGTCATCTGGGTAATCGGTATGAGTCTTATCCTGCTTGGTCTTTGCAGAATGATTTCTGAGAAATTCGTATTTATTGCGGGCGCGATACTTTTCTTCGGGCATAATATAACCGACTTTTTCACCATTCAGAGAGACGGTGTCGCCGGTGGCTTATGGAACCTTTTTTTCCTGGCGAAAGGTTCCGTAATTCCTTATGCTCCGGGAAGAATGATCATCGTGTTATATGCCCTCCTGCCATGGACCGGCGTTTTATTTATGGGCTATTCCGTCGGGCATTGGTTCACGCAGGCTTTTCCAGCTGAAAAAAGAACCAGGAACCTGCGCATTGCCGGAATTTCAATGATCCTTCTCTATATCATTCTTCGGGCATCAGGAATATATGGAAACCCCTCGCAATGGAACAGCAAAGGGCATTTTATCATGTCATTTCTTAACACGGAGAAATATCCTCCTTCACTTCAATTTCTCGGAATGACTCTGGGGCCGGCAATGCTATTGCTATCTTTTTTTGAAAAATTAAAACCTGATTCGCTATTACCGGTTCAGGTGTATGGAAGGGTGCCTTTTTTCTACTATATCCTGCATTTTTACCTGCTGCATTTTATCGGCATAATTGCATTTTTTGCATCGGGGTATCCGGTTTCCAAAGCGACCGAAACATTTATAATTTTCCGGCCCAATGATTTCGGTTATAGTCTTACGATAGTGTACCTGATCTGGGCATTTGTTGTGCTGGTTTTGTACCTGCCATGCAAGTGGTACTACAGGTATAAACAAAACAGCAAGCATTGGCTGTTGAAATACATATAACGGTAATAAAGGCCGGGGTTAACTAATCACAGATCTGAAATGAGAATAATCAAAGCGGTTTTTGTTTGTATCCTGATATTCTGCAGGATAATTTCAATGGCGCAAGCAGTTCAAAAGAAAGCAGAATCTGCAATTCCCTGGTGGAAGATGAATAACCTCCGTGTAATTCAGACCAATCTTCCGGATTATGATGTTCTTAAACTGAACCCGGATTCACTTGTAAAGGACCTGAAATATTTTTCAGCAAATACGCTTATAATAAATGCAGGCGGTATTATGGCATACTATCCCACAAAGCTGGATTTTCATTACCGGAATCCCTATCTGCGACCGGCCATGCTGGGAGATGTTGTAAAGAAATGTCATGAGGCAGGAATAAAAGTAATTGTGCGTTTTGATTTCAGCAGGATTCACAAGTCTGTTTTTGAACAAAATCCCGATTGGTGTTATATCTCACCAAAAGGAGAGCGGATGATCAACGATGAAATGGTGGTCGTTTCCATAAATGCGCCTTATGTACAGGATCGTGCATTCCGGATTATTGAAGAGGTGATAAATGCTTATCCTGTTGATGGTATTTTTCTGAATATGCCCGGGTACCAGGTGAACAATGCATACGAGGGAAAATATTATGGTATAGATCAGAATGATGCTGATAAGAAAGCATTTGCTGCATATAGCGGCGGAAAAGAATTGCCAAAGGCAGAAGACAGGAATGACAGTGTTTATCTCAGATACCTTGAGTTTAAAACTTATTCCGGAAAACAATGGTCTGAGAAATTATATCAGTTGGTAAAATCAAAAAACGACCGTATCGCCATATGCACCTATACAGATCAGTTCGTTGATATTATCCGCCATGAATCCCAGGCTTCTGCAAGTTTGCCTTACTGGCCTTATGGTGCTTCGGATAATATCGCCAATGCAACAGCATCATATCCGGATCACATTATCAGCAATGCATCCATACAGCAGATTTCTTTTCAGTCAAGATTCAATGCTGTAGAGCCAGGTGAAGTATCCATCCGGCTCTATGAAAATATTGCCGGCGGCTCCGGGCTTGACCTGAGCCTGATGGGAGATATGCGGGATTATGAAGATGAAAGAAATTTTGAAGTGATAAAAAAGGTTTACGGATTTCATAAAAAAAATGAGATATGGTATGGCAATTATTCCTCCCCCGCAAAGATTCTGATTGTTGCTCCGGGGTCCTGGCCTTCGGGGCTGCCGGCACAGGAATACAGAGGAATACAATTGATGTTGAAAGAAGTGCATATTCCTTTTGATATCATTGAGCAAAAGGAAATTGTCAACCAGTTTCCCGCGCTTAAAAATTATAAACTGATTATTCTTCCGGATATAACAGGGGTAAGCGTCAATACGGTTCAGGTTTTAAAACAGGTTTTACAATCAGGTGTGCAGTTGCTTGCAACTAATAAAACGCTTTCTGATAATCCTTCGGCGTTGAAGGAAATTTTTTCTGCATCTATTGTTAACGGCGATCTCGACGGAACAGGAAATTATATTGAGATTGACGATTACGAAATTTTTAAAAGACTCACAAAGCAAAAACTGATCTCCTGGAAATACAACCTCGGACTCTATGATTTTTCGCTGATGGATGAACGAATGCTGCCGCTGCTGAGCAAAGGTCGGCCCGGTCCGCCAGAAATTACCGGTGGTCAGGAGCCAATGGGTTTTCACGCAATCGGTATCAGGAAATACCCAAAAGCAAAGGCGATGCTGTTTCCATCCAATATCGGAAGGGCATATTTTCAAACGGGTTATGAACAGTATAAGAATATTTTGCTTGATCTCATTTCATTTCTCTATCCGGATGCTGAGAAATTAATCATCAGTTCTGCACCACCCCGGGTGGAACTCGTATTAAAAAACTATTCAAGAAATATTCCGGAGAATTTCAAAAATCCGGGTAAGGAAGGGATGATCCTGCATTGTATCAATCTTACCGGATTCAGCGGGAATACTTATTTTCCGCCTCTTACAGTCAATGATTGCAGATTCAGCATTCAAACCGGATTCAGGCCCGGATCTGTATTTCTGATGAATACCAAAAAGCCGCTACCATTTACCTATCAATACGGCAGGGTGAATTTTATTCTGAATGAATTGCATGATTATGAGGCTATCGTGATTAAACGTTGAACGTTCAACGTTTAACGTTTAACGTGCGGAGACTTCCTCCTTCTGCAAACAGCTGATCTACTTTCTTCTCAACAGCCGGATCTTTTTCAAGCGCAGGCGCATGATGCGGTTTTATGCGTGCATCAATTATCAGCGGTCCGTTACAGCCCCAGTGTTTGTTTTCTGTAAATGCATCGATACCATGTATATCGTGTGAAGGGTTACTTCTGGTGAAACTCACCCACAAAAAATTACTCAGTGAGGAAGCAACAAAATCCGCATCGTCGCACCAGATCATAAGCGGCACGGATACAAGACTTGTTATTTTATGAGCCAGTTCCATTGTGAATGCGCTTATATCAGCCTGCGTCTGTGTAGGACTTGAATATTTATCCGTTTCAAATGCCAGTATACCGGGTATGACTAACCGTATTTTTCGGAAGATTGAAAACGATGAAAGCAGTTCGGGTATGCTATCGGCAAGTTCCCGCAGAGGATCTCCATAGGCGGCAAATACAACTTTACTTCCGGTGTTTAGTCCGGAGCCTGAATAATCAAGTGTGTCGATGGTTGTATTTGTAAAAAAATGTAGGTCACGCTGAAGACGGATTCTTTCAAGCACAAACTTTAAAAAAGATCCGATATCATGGGTGGAAACGGCTGGTCCATCCGAAGCTGTGATAAAAAGATATTTAGCAAGGCTGAGCTGACCCGTACCCAGGATTCTGTTTGCGATTGTGAGGATTTCAGCGGGCTGCTTTAGTTGCTGGTAGGGCGTATATCTTTCGCTTCCTATGGCGAGCAGAAGCGGGTGTACACCCGCAGCATCTACGGCATTAACTTCTTTCAGACCGGGAATTTCCTGTGAAATTGCATCTCCTGTGATTTCATGGATCAAAGCGCCAAAACTGGTGTCTTCCTGTGGTGGACGCCCCACCACGGTGAATGGCCAGATCGCATCTTTTCTCGCAAAGATTTTATGAATTTTCAGAACCGGGAAAAGATGAGCGAGACTATAGTAACCGAGGTGATCACCGAATGGGCCTTCCGGTTTATTGGAATTCGGGTATACTTCCCCGGTAATAACAAAATCGGCATCACTGCTGATGCAATAACCTTCTTCATAGAAATACCTGAACCGGCGGTTGCCTAATAGTCCGGCAAAGCCCATTTCACTCATTCCTTCAGGCAAAGGCATTACCGCTGCAACCGTGTGTGCCGGTGGTCCCCCGATAAATATGCTCACTTTAAGCGGGAGCCCAAGCGCATTTGCTTTTGCCTGGTGCACTCCGATTCCGCGGTGGATCTGATAATGTAATCCCAATTCTTCATTCAGTATATAATCATTTCCGGTGAGTTGAATACGGTACATACCCAGGTTGGAATTCATGATTCCGGGCGCACTGATATCTTCGGTATAAACCTGAGGGAGGGTGATAAATGCTCCGCCATCTTTTGGCCAATGCCGGATCAGCGGCAGGTCGCTTACCTGTACCTGCTGAAAGAGCACGGGTTTTGAAGAAGGATTTTTCAGAGGGAGAGCATTGATGGCTGCGAGGGCTGCACTGCTGTTATCCAGCGGATGTTTGAATACTGCCAGCGGATCTTTTCTCAGTGCAATCAGTTTTTTTATTTTGCCCAGCGAATCGCGGAAAATAAAACGGCTTCTTTCCAGTGATCCGAAAATATTTGATGCGGCCTGGAAGCGGGTTCCCTTCACTCTTTCGAACAAAATGGCCGGTCCTCCGGCTTCATAAACCCGCAACTGTATAGCAGCCATTTCAAGAAAAGGGTCTACTTCTTCTTTAATGCGGATTAACTGACCTGTCCTTTCCAAATCGTCCAGACAATCTTTCAGTGAAGCATAAGCCATTCTGCAAAAATTCAATTGCTAAGATAACTCCGGATTCCGGACTCTGGACACTGGTCACTAGCTACAAGCATCCAGAGACCAGGCACCAGTATCCAGTAACCAGCATCCAGTCACCAGCCACCAGAATTCCCTAACTTTATTCCAGATTAAATTCCCAACATGTACAGAGCCAGTTTTTATTCCCTTTTTGTGTCGGCAGCGCTTTTAATTTCCTGTAACGGGAATAATGAAGAAGCAAAAAAAGCAGCAGCTGTAGCTGATATTTCAACATTGAAAATAGAAAGTGCCATTTCCTGTACTAAAATGGGCGTGCCGGTTGCAGACAGTGCCAGATATATGCAGGGAGGAGGCGGTGATTTTTTACCAAGTGCTTTGAACACGATCAGTGTAACGATTCCGGTACCAGAAAACATGGTACTGATACCTGGTGGTGAATACAGTATGGGCGGAGTAAATCCGGTAGGAATGATGGATGGCGGCGGCGAAAACATGAATGATGCAAGGCCCGTTCACCGGGTATATGTGGATGCATTTCTGATGGATGCTACTGAAGTTACAAATGCCCAGTATGCTGCTTTTGTAAAAGCAACAGGTTACAAAACGGTAGCCGAAATAACACCAACAAAAGAGGAATTTCCGGAAGCTCCCGCAGAAAATCTGATTGCGGGTTCTGTTGTTTTTACTCCGCCATTTGAGAAGGTTCCGTTGAATGATCACTTTCAATGGTGGACTTATCAGAAAGGCGCGAGCTGGCGGCATCCCCTGGGCGAAAACAGCAATATCAACAATATGGATGACTATCCGGTGGTTCATATTGCATGGGAAGACGCGGTAGCTTATGCTAAATGGGCCGGAAAGCGATTGCCTACAGAAGCTGAATGGGAGTTTGCAGCCAGGGGCGGTGAATACGGAACACTTTATGCATGGGGAAACCTGCTGAAACCGGATGGTAAATGGATGGCAAATATTTATGAGGGAGAGTTTCCGGTAAAAGATATCGGTCTGGATGGTTATTCCGGGATTGCTCCGGTGCGGAAATTTCCTTCAAATCCATATGGCTTATACGACATTGCCGGTAATGTATGGGAATGGGTTTCCGATTGGTACCGGCCTGATTACTATAATAAGCTTACAGGTTCTGTTGCAAAAAATCCTAAAGGACCTGAAGATTCGTACGATCCTGCTGAGCCGGGAATTCCTAAAAAAGTACAGCGAGGTGGTTCGTTTTTATGCACTGATCAGTATTGTACCAGATATATGGTTGGCACAAGAGGGAAAGGAGAGTATCGTTCAGCAAGTAATCATGTGGGATTCCGATGTGTGAAAGATGTTCAGGTTCAGAAAAATCTTGCATCAAAATAAATTCAAAAATCATTTTTTGTTTATGAAAAGGAAATTTGTTCAGGCAGCTATTTTATCCCTTCTCACATTTAGTTTTGTTGGAAATATCCAGGCACAGTCGGGTTCCGGAGAAGTGTCGGCCACAAAACAATTGCTGGATGCGAGGCGATATGAATTTCTGGCTCAAACCATGTCGCCGATGAGTGGCCGCATCAGGCAGCTTACCGGATATTATTCGATGATTGTAACTCCGGATACTGTGAGTGCAGATCTCCCATATATGGGGAAAGCATATAGCGCTCCAATGGATCCTGCCAATACCGGTATAAGTTTTACTTCCACTTCTTTTAACTACAAAATACAAGATCGTAAAAAAGGCGGCTGGGATATTGAGATTCAACCCAAAGACAATACGAATACGCAGACAATCCGGTTAACAGTTTATGATAACGGGCAGGCTTACATGCAGGTTAATAGTAACCAGCGGCAGCCGGTAAGTTTTAATGGAACCGTACAGGCCATTACGGAAAAGAAAAAGAGCAGCGAATCGAAATAGGCGTGCCTAATCTTTATCGATCATCTTCATCATGTCGGGAGTATAACGCGCTCCGGTATCCGGATATTTTTTTAATAATTGCTCAATCCCGTCAAGATCAGCAATGCTGATCGCAATTTCGGTTGATGCAGCATTTTCTTCCAGCCATTTTATTTTTTTGGTTCCCGGTATAGGAATAATATGTTCACCGCGCGACAATATCCATGCCAGCGCCAGTTGCGCAGGGGTACAGTTTTTTGATTTTGCAATAGCTGCAAAACCGGCTGCCAGCTGCTCATTATTTTCAGCGTGTTCTTCCTGGTACCGTGGTAACTGACGTCTGAAATCATTTGCATCCAATGTGGAGCTGCGTATTGTATTTGTAACAAGCCCTCTGGATAAGGGGCTGAACGGGATAAAGCTTATACCAAGTTCCTTGCATACGGGAATAATTTCGGCTTCCACATCGCGGCTTAATATGGAATACTCACTTTGCAAGGCATGAATCGGATGCACGCTATAGACTTTTCGGATTGAAGTCGCTGAAGCTTCTGATAAACCAAGGTATCTTACTTTACCTTCTTTCACCAGCTCCGCCATTGCGCCAACAGTTTCTTCAACGGGGACTTTCGGATCAATCCGGTGAGCATAATAAAGATCGATCACATCCGTATTTAATCTGCGCAAACTTCTTTCCACAGCGATTTTGATATAAGCAGGGGAGCCGTCGAAGCCTGTAAGTTTTGCTTCTGTATTTGGTAGAAAGCCAAACTTAGTGGCAATAAAAATCCGGCTTCGGTTTGGCTTCAACACTTTTGCGACAAGCTCCTCGTTTTTCCCGTTGGCGTAAATATCTGCCGTGTCCCAGAAATTAATTCCTAGTTCAATCGCCCGTTCGAGTGTTGCAACAGACGCGGCATCATCCGGCTGCCCATAAGCGTGATTCATACCCATGCAACCAAGACCTATAGCCGAAAGTTGCACATCGCTGTTTCCTAAAAATCTGTAACGCATACTTTAATCTGGTATTAATATTAATTATGAAGGAGATCCGGATCTGTTTAAAGTTAGGAATAAATGGATAATAGCTAAAGCGGAAGCCCGGCCAAAATTGCCCTGCTTCCGGTCAGCATAAAAAATTATCTTCGTTGATCAGCAAATCCGGTTCTTTCTGTATGGAATGGATAAAAATCTATCTTAAAATTTATATCTGCCTCTACTTTGTGGTACTGTTTATCATTCCCGGCATCCGGCTCTATAAACAAACCGGTATCAATCCTGTCACATTCGGAAACCGGGATAATGTACATGACTATCTTGGCTTCGTTATGAAATTATTAATGATGTCGCTGACTGTGATTATCCTGTTTTCAGGGTTTACGCAGGAACAGAATCGCTATCTTGTTCCTGTATGGTTTCTTGAAAAACCCTGGGCAGTTTATACAGGCCTGATTTTAATTCATGTATCATTTTTCTGGATTCTGGTTGCTGAAATACAAATGAATCGTTCATTCAGGATCGGGATTGATGAAAAAAATAAAACGGCATTGGTCACTAACGGAGTTTTCAGGATTTCACGTAATCCCGTTTTTCTGGGGATTATGATTTCTGTCTGGGGGATTTTTTTTATTCTCCCTAATCTTTTCACATTTACAATAGCCGTACTCACTTATTTCACGGTACATGTTCAGATCCGGCTTGAAGAATCATTTCTTGAGAAACAACATGGAGGCCGTTATCTGCAGTATAAAAAACGGGTACGCCGGATCATATGAATTCTATCTGGATTGGAAGTATACTTATCAGCTTGCTGCATTCTGTGATACCCAATCACTGGCTTCCGGTGATTGCGATTGGCAGAAAAGAGAAATGGACCTATGCGGAAATTATACAGGTAACATTACTTTCGGGAATTGCGCATGTGCTCAGTACAATAATTATCGGAATTTTTCTTGGAATCATCGGGGCTGAACTCAGTATAAGTATCAGCCGGTTTTCAAAAGTTATTGCACCGTCATTACTTGTTTTACTTGGCCTGTATTTTATAGTACAACATTACAGGCATCATCATTTTCATGTTCATGAGCAACAGATAAAAAAACGAACGAAAAGCGGAATTATCATTTCTCTTGTCATTGCTATGTTTCTTTCGCCCTGTATGGAAATAGAACCTTATTTTTTACTGGCTGGTACAAGGGGCAGGATGGATATTTTACTGATTGCACTTATATATTCAGTTGTTACTTTAGCCGGTATGCTGATATGGGTACAACTGGCCTACAGGAATATGGTAAAGTATAACTGGCACAAACTTGAACATAATGCAGGCATCATCACAGGTTTAATACTGATTATTTCTGGTTTGCTTACGATGTTTGTCTGAAGCTTGCCAGGATAATCGCAATTCATATATAAATCTTTAGCCGGTTCGTTTATTTTAATTCACCCTACCGGATTAGCTTCCAACTCAAATGATCGTTTTTTGTTAATTGAATGATAAGTCGCAGATATTAACCAGCTTTTAGGATTTTATTTCATTTCGTCTATGCATCTTTGATATATCTGGCAGTAATTTTGTTATTGATCATATACTTACAAACCAGAATAAATCAAAAATTGAAAATCATGAAATTGTTAATGAACCGGCTGTTGATAGTTGTTGTGCTGGCTATTACTGCTCCGTTAATTTCAGACGCTCAGGTGGTCAATATTCCTGAAACGTCAAAGAAAGATTTTGAAATCCGTTATCCCGAAGCCAGTAGTATCGAATGGACAAATGCGCTTGCCAAATACACTGTACGTTTCACTTTGGACAATGCTACTTATAAAGCCCACTATTATGTGAATGGGAGCTGGCATTATACTGAGAAATTCATCGGGAAAGAAGAACTTCCGAAAGCTGTAATAGCTTCTTATGAAAAAAGCAGGATAGCTGACTGGGAATTTTTGTCCAGTGCCTTTGTTGAGAATAAATTCAATGAAAAAGGATACCGGATTGAAGCGAAAAAGGGAATTGAAAAAAAGTATATTTATTACGATGAAAATGGAAAAGAAATAAGATCGGCAATGGGGATCTGACCACTATTAAATTATATATGCGGGGATTGCAGTTCTGCTGCGGTCCCCTTTTTTTTAAGCATACCTTCTCAATCAGCCTGTAATCACCAGGCATTAATCTCTTTATGTACCTTTGATTTCATCCTGACTTTGAGGAACTCTTTTTAAAAACAGCAATTGAATTTAACTGGTCAGTATCAGAAATTAATAATCAGCCGGGTCGATTATCCCGTTGAGGATTTTGCTATTATAAGCTTTGAACCCGGGCATGGAATTTCCTGGAAGGCAGGTCAGTATCTTACATTTGTTTTTCCTGAGTTTGAACCCGAGATTCGCCGATCCTACTCAATCATTTCTATGCCCGAATCAGGAGATCTGCTTGCCATAGGTGTCAAACGAAAAGTTAATGGAGTTATCTCGCGCAAGCTTGTAGACCTGGCCAGAAAGGGCGACATATTATTTACTATTGGCTCGGCGGGAATGTTTACTCTTTCTGACAGTATCAACGAGTATGAAAAACTATTCTTTTTTGCTGCCGGCAGCGGAATTACTCCCGTCTATCCTCTGATACAAACGGTATTAAAAAACTTTCCGCAAAAAAAGATTTATTTATTCTACAGTAATGTTGGAAAAGGAAGAACAGTTTTTTACGATGAATTGCTTGATCTGCGAAGAAATCATACGGAGAATTTCAACATAACTTATCTCTTCAGCGATAATGCAGTTGTTTCCAGATCGCGCCTGAATCGTGAGATAGTGGTTCATATACTTCAGCACGACCTCGCAGTTCCTGTTTCAAAGAATTTATTCTATTTATGCGGACCGGAACTGTATATGTTTAAAGTAGTTTCCATTTTGCAGGAATGGGGAATAGCTAAGGAAAATATCCGAAGAGAAAATTTTGTTATCCCGCGCCAGTATACTGAATACATTAATCCTCCGGATAAAACAACCCGCCAGGTAGAGATCCGTTTTTCGGGCTTACGTAAAACCATAACCGTAGAATATCCGGATTCAATTCTGAAAGCTGCAGGCAAATCGGGAATGCAGCTGCCCTTTAGTTGCGGAGCAGGCAGGTGTGGAAATTGTGTTGCGCTCTGTACCGAAGGGGAGATCTGGCATAGCAGCAATGAAGTTCTTATGGATGCGGACCTCAGCAAGGGTTTAATACTTACATGCACAGGTCATCCTATTAATGGCGATGCAATAATTGTTATAGGAATAAATAAATAACCTCCCGCACCTGGCGGAACAGTACCTGTTTTCCTGTGACCTGAAGTGGTAATTACAGAGGTTAATAACGGCTGGCCTCAAAGGGAAAACGGACTATAAAAAAGACTCCGGTTAGTGCGCCGGAGCCTTCGTCGTTTCTTTTATTTTCCTACGCTGGCATTATCCAGATCAGGTAGTGAGAGTGTGTTCTCAGATCCTGTTAAAGACCACCTCTATTTAAGAAACTTTGTACAATTACTACTGAAATTACCGTGCCAGATTGGAAAATCCGATCAGAAAATGCGGGAAATTGTTTTGCACATTTAACGCCTGAACAGATTGTTTTATCTCTTTACATTAAATATTACACAAAGTACTGGATGAAACAACCAGCATTGATTTTTCATATTTAATTTCTCTCCTGATCCGGCGTGTATATCTGATAATTGTTGTTCCCATTTGTCCACACAAGAGCTTAAAATAATCTCACCTGAAACAGGATTTGAGCGCATAATAAGCATGGTACATTTTTTATGTTGGAGTTAATATAAACTTGAAAAATTAACTACCATGAAAAGACTATTCACAACCACACTGGTTGCCGGGCTCTCACTGGCTTTCGTATTGCCGGGCTGTGTCTCGAGCCGTAAATACAAAACTTCTCAAAGTTCTTTACAAATGAGTCAGCAAGCTGTACAACAATTAAAAGACGACAGCACCAGGCTCGCCAATGAATCTACCTCGCTGAAAGAAAAAGTAAGCGGATTGGAAAGCGCTAATTCCAGTATGAAAACTTCGCTTGACAGCGTTAATACTTATTTAAGCCAGCAGCGGCCGAATATGGACTACCAGGCTTATTTTACTTCAAGGCAGGAAGCAGGTACTCAGTTGCAGCAAACGCTTACTACAGATCTCGCTGCGAGCGGACTGACAATGGACGAGATTGACCATAAAAACGGAACTGTTTCTGTTTCTCTTGATGAAAAGAAATTTTTTAGTCCCGGATCGGCCAATCTTAATGCGACCGGTAAAAAAGTGATCAGCCAGATTGCGACTACCGCAAAGGCTCAACCTGATTTTGTAGTTGGTGTTATGCCGGCAGCTATTGGTATGCCTGCTTCTTCAGAAACAGACGCAACGGCCAATTCATCAAATGCAGCTGATAATAATATCGCATCAGCAGAAATGAAGGAAGGCAGTTCAAAAACCAATGGATCAGGCGTGAAATCTTCTTCCGCCAAAAAAACGTCTGCCAAACGCAGTTATGCATCAGCTAAAAAACATTACTCTTCAGAATCAGGAAAAACCGTTTCCAATAAATGGAAACCACGTAAAACTGCAGATGCTTCTATGGCTTTGCGTTCTGCCAGAGCAACGACTGTTGCGAAGTCACTTTTGAAAGAAGGTGTTTCTGAAGTAAGTGTTACTTTAAAGAAAGATGATATAAAGAAAGGTGCAGATCAGAAGAATGCGATTAAAGTGGTGCTTTCTCCGGATAACAGCAAAATGACTGAGGCCTCTAAAGAAACTGCGTCCGCCGCAAAAGAATAATTCAAAACTTAATTTCCGATCCGGTAAACTATTTGTTTATCTCTACCCAAAAAGAACACCAACTATAACTGACCGGAAGCAAACTGATTTGCTTTCGGTCTTTTTTTATTTTGTTTTTTTTATTTCAATATTTTGAATTGAAGTTGAAGAATAGACCGCATATTGTCTATTAAAAAATTCGTGAAATTTCACAAAACACATAAGATTACAGATAAACTATATTTTGTACTACTAACTAGCATCTACCGATACTGCGGGCCTATCCCTTAATCTAACATTAATAGTATAGTCTATTTCCTCTTCTTGGTGTGAAAATTTAAAGACTAGTGTTCCAGGATTTTTAACGACCAAGTTTGAAACATTTAAAGCAGTATTAGCTTTTAATTTGTCTAAAAAATTAACGGGCAATTCCTTACTAAATATTACATCAGCGTTATTCAAAACCTGGAATAAAACTTGAATACTTGTTACATCACCTGTTAATTTAGTGGAAACCAATAACACAGATAATTTTGGAATAAATGCCGGAAATGCTTCTACAGGGAAATCCTCTAAAATATTTATTGCGGAGTAGGAATCCTTCTCTGTTTCTTTCATTAGTTTTTCTGCACACACTAAAAAATCAAAAGCTATCATTTAGAAGAAATGTTTAACTCTATTAAAGTTTCATATTGATTCTTATTCTGAAATTGAATTACTTCTACAGTAGGAGCGTAATTCATATCCTGAAAAGAAATAGTGAAAGAATTTGATGGGATTGTTGATGTTAGATAGATGCTCTTGATTTCCGGGAACCACTCAAAGCCAATACTGCCCTCTTTATTATAAAAATTTCTTACATTTTCATAATCATCTTTAAGGGTAAGCGATATATACACGGCATAGAAATAGGCTAATTCATTAATATTAGAAACGCCCTCGCTGCCAAGTTTTAATAGTGCGGAAATAATTTTTTCCGTTGGGAAATCAGAAATGTTCTTTGTGATTCCATCATTTCTAAATTTTCTATATAAGAAATGCGGTGTATTACAAATTACATATAGTTGAGCTAAGTGTTCTAAGTCTTCTTTATTCGGCTTTAACAAATCCATGATTGTTCCTCCAGAATTCTAAATTACAATTATCATATTCACACACAAGTGCGGGATGTATAACTTCCTTATATTTCCCCCATTTCCCAAGAATATAAAGTATCTCGGGTTTTATCGTTTTATCAATTTGGATAAGCATACCAGTATGAGGTATATCTCCGCTTCCGTCGTTGGCTACATATAGAACAATATCTCCCGGTAATATGTTGTCTCTAGCTATTTGAATATAAGAATCTTCTCTTAAAATAGACCTAATATCTCTTGTATAAATATTAGTTCTTTTTGACGCAAATGTAAATCCATGGCAGTTATATATTGGCGTTGGTTGGCCTTTAAATTGAATAAATGGATATTTTTTAGGGTAAAAATCGAACGTATTAATTTCAAATTGTGAAAGTTCCTTAGTTTGATAATTAGGTATATTGTTCCCAACACTTGATTGCAGATGAATAGATTGCTTGTTTTCTTCATAGATAGCATTGTTTGTTAAAATTATTAAACTCATGAAGAAATGGTGTTTTACGCCGGGAATGTATAAATTTTATGGGAATAATTACGGAAAATTTTAAGTACTCAAAACCGAGCTACTTGCGTTAAGCCCACCTTTCATGAGCCTCCTTTTTAGCTATTTCTAATCTTTTTTAGGTCTTGGTCTTCTAGCCCTTGCCACCCCGCCTTTTAGCCCTCCTAATCTACCTAACATTGCAGCAGCGGACTTTAAAGTACTAATATCGGGATCATTGCCCGTAGCTTTTTCTACTATCGATTTAGCGGTTTTATTTAAATCTTTAGACATAACTGTAAATTATATTGAACTTGATGCTTAGTCGGTAAAGAAAAGTAGATATAGTATACAACAACACAAAGTTAGTTTCATTCACCAGACATTTACAAGTGTAAAACATCAAAATCAGCTCGGAAAATCACATCAGAATTTATGTACATTCACTGCAAATGGATCGTCAAAGAACATAAAAAACGTAGTTCCAATCATTTATTCAGAGCATCTAATTACTTTCTGCTGAAATGAGCATCTGAAAAATCAAATTAAACCTTAAACTTACCACCACCCTCGATTAACGCTTTCATCTGAAGTGACAGACTATTTCTGGTGATTTGAAATTATGCGGAAGAAATGTTCTTTATAAGTTTCAGAAATGGGAATCCGTTTTCCATGAATACTGATCTCATTTTTTTCTATGCTGTCGATCTGATCGACTGAAACCATATATGATTTATGTACCCGGCACAATATATCCGGTGGAACTTGCTTTTCAAAATCTCGGAAAGTCTGCAGTGTCATTATGGGTTTTGAGCTGGTAATCAATTTCCGGTAGTCTCGCATTCCTTCAATATACCAAAGATCTTTAAAGTAGATTTTCTCGAGCCTGTATTCTGTCTTAACAAAAAGAAAAGGTTTTTCATTTTGTTTTGCTTTTGACAATATGGAAAGCCTGGCTTTTTCAACTCCCTGTAAAAATCTCTCGAAGCTGAACGGTTTGAGCAGATAATCTGTCACATTAAGTTCAAATCCTTTGACGGCAAATTCATCATAAGCTGTAGTGATGATGATTTCTGCTGCAGGATTATTTTTCTCAATTATGTCCAGGCCGGATAGCTCCGGCATATTGATATCAAGAAAGATCAGGTCAGTCCGATTTTTATTTAAAAAATCCAGCGCATCTTTTCCATTGTCGGCTATCAAAAGAAGCTGCAGCCCATCTGTTTTTTCAACATATGATTTCAATCTTTCCTGTGCCAGCGGTTCGTCTTCAACAATAATGCAGGTCATTGATGAACATTTTGTAAAATCAGGTGAACAATATGGCGGCCGTCTTTATGTTCAACTGTAAGTTTATGACTTCCGGGATATAGCAACTCTAGTCTTTTTTCAATTAATCCATTCCCAAGTCCGCCTGGTATTAAACGGTTATTCTGATCAGAAAGATAACTGTTGGAACAGAAAAAAATAATATCTCTTTCTGTAAACCCGAACTGTATGCTGATACCATGCACTTCTTTTCTATTTTGCGCGTGCTTAAATGCATTCTCAATAAATGGAATAAAAATCATCGGTTCAATTTCGAAACCTTCTGAATTGCCGCTCAGACCGAAATCGACAAATGCAGGGTTGCTGGTTCTGAGTTGCTGCAGATCAAGGTATTTTTCTATATAGAGCAGTTCTTTACTAACCGGGATTTTTTCGGATTTTGTTTCATAAAGCATAAACCGAAGGATATCGGAAAGTTTTTTAAAATAGGCGGATGCTTTCTCCCGGTCTTTTTCAATCAGCACATCAATATTGTTGATGGTGTTGAATAAAAAATGCGGATTTACCTGCATTCTGATCAGGTCCAGTTCCATTTCAAAATTTTTCTGTCTTAATTCTTCTTTCAGTTTTATATCTCCATACCAGCTGATAAAACCCTTCATTATTGCACCGATTGCTCCGTTAATAAAAGCACCGATAGTCATAAATAAAAGTATACTGAGTGCTGATCGGTAGCCATCATTGAACATATAATTTTTGCCGAATAACAATTCTGTTGATTCGGCAAGTGCTCCAATAATTGAGGCAAGTATTGAAATGAATAATCCTGTAAGACAAAACATAAAAAATTTCTTCTTCGCCAGATAAATATTAAACAGGAATGTATAGAAGCTATAGAATGCAATCAACGCTGGTATGATCGCAAAACCGGTCATTAGTTTTACCCAGAAAATGAATCCTCCCGAGCGGGAAGAAGCAAGCCGTTCAAAGCCCGGCGCTAAAGCAATAAAGCTGTAAAACAATACCAGCAGTGCCAGGAACAACATCCAGTAGAGAATATTCAGAATCCAGATTAATGATTTACTCACCGAAGTTTTCGTTATTCCTGTTTCAGGATTGAAAATTATCCTTTTTCTTTTTTAGTAACGTACAATATATAGCCCGCAACGGTAAAAGCTATAAAATAGAGAAAGGCCCAGCTTTCAATTGATACAGTTTGTTTAAAACGGCCATCGTTTTTCAGAAAATAAAGGCTGGTGTAGGTATAGGGAATGGTAAAACTGAATTTCCATGTGAGCGAGGCAATTGACAGGATCCACAATGCTATACCACAACCGACCGATACGAGAAAATTTTTGAAATGAAGTCCCGCAAGGTATTGCAGGGAAATAATGGGCAGGCAGGTGATGAAAAAGACCATATTTTGTTTGAGGAAACCGGCGTAAGGAATTGGCGCGGGCGGGTAGGAAACGCCTTTAACAAAAAGCCCGGGAATAACGGCAGACAGGTAAATACCTATATTAAAAAGAATGAAAAACTGAACCATCATTACAATGATAACGGTGAGTTTAGCGAAGAATACAGTTGTGAAATGTTGTGGTGTTGTATGCCACTGTTTCCAGGTGTTGTTCTTGTATTCCAGTTGTGTGATCAGGCTTGCTGAAAGTATAATGCCGATCGGCAGTAAAAATATGGCCATTGATTCCCAGGAGTTCTTCCAGTGTATTTCCCAGAATTTGGGATTGAGATTTCCGGCTTTCAGTTTCCCATAATAAATCAGTTTTATAAACAGTAAAATAACAGGCGTGAAAAAGGCGCCGATGATAACGAGCCATGATGAAAGGCTGCGCTTGCGTTTGATCCACTCGGCCTGAAAGCAGTATATGAATTGCATTTTATTATTTTTTTGAACTTTAGTCTGAACCTCATTATTGTAAGCTGCCGGTTCCGCAGTTTTAATTCTGAACAAGGTCCATGAAAATAGATTCAAGATCGGTTCTTTGTGTATGGATCTGATAGACATCAATTCCTTCCTGCAGCAGTTCCCTGTTTAGTCTGGCCAGCTCTAATTTATCCACTACCGGAATGCCGATCATTCCATTGTGATGTGAAGGCATGTGCCCCTGTGAATGCATTAATTCGGCAACCCGCAGGTTATTGCTTGTATCCAGGTAAGTTGTTGATCTTTGTTTTTGCTTTTGCTGAAGTTCCTCCATCGGACCCTGAAAAAGCAGTTTGCCTTTGTGAATGATACCCAGATGGCTTACCAGTTTTTCAATTTCCGAAAGCAGGTGACTCGAAATAAGGATTGTCATTCCGCTTTCTTTATTCAGCTTTTTCAGTAATTCGCGCATTTCAATAATACCGTTCGGATCGAGGCCATTGGTAGGTTCGTCAAGAATAAGCAATTCCGGTTTGTGCAGAATGGCAATGGCGATGCCCAGGCGCTGTTTCATTCCCAGCGAAAATCTACCTGCCTTTTTATTACCTGTATGGGCAAGACCAACTGTTTCAAGCGCTTCATTGATCCTGTTTTCCGGGCATTGGTATACCTTTTGTAAAAGCAAGAGGTTTTCTCTTGCCGTAAGGTGTGCATATACTGAAGGTGATTCAATGAGCGAGCCTGTATTGCGTAGAATGGCTGTGCGGTTATTTTCAAATGTTTTTCCGAAAATGGAAATGCGTCCTGATTGTTTTCGCAGTAGTCCGAGTAGTAAACGCAGGGTAGTGGTTTTTCCTGCTCCGTTGGGGCCGAGGAAACCGTAGATTGTTCCTGTAGGTACCTGGAGATCGATACTTTTCAGCACCTGCTGATCCGGGGAAAATTTATAATCCAGATTTTCTGTTTCGATACAATACATCCGCAATTGTTTTACAGCAGCGAATCTATTGCGGTATTTTATATCGTCATAGCGGGTATCTGCAAAAACACGGAACTATTCTGCAAACTGCAGTAAACGTTCAACGTTGAAAGATTAACGTTGAACGTTTGAAGGTACGAGCAGCACAGCATCCGCAATCACTATCCCGTCGGCACCTTCATTTGTAATTGAAATGGAGTTTTCTGTACCTTTTTCAAATTTGTATGTACCGGCGAAAACCCATTCTCCTGAAGTCTGACCGCTCACCTGGAAATTCTTTAAATCAATCTTTTTCCGGTGAATTTTTTTTCCGGTTTTGATTTCCATTCCTACAAACGAAGCTCCATCCTTTATTTTTGGGAGATAGGTATATACAGTGTATTCGCGGCCGGTGGGAATATTCGTGTTGAACTGTACAGCAGCTTTTGCATTGCCCTGATTGATTCTGTAAGAAGAAACAGCATAGCTGCTCCGGTCAGTGTTTTTTTCCCATGATCCCGTCAAGGTTACTGATGGACTTTCATTGTCGATCAATATATCAGGAATACTACCATCTGCTAACGGATTTTCCTTCAACATTTGTTGCAGTTTGCTGATATCAATATCCT
>JAATGW010000268.1 GCA_015654495.1 Chitinophagales bacterium | reverse complement strand
TGGTATCAAAATCTGCGGGCTACTTATTCGACTATATGAAACCGCTGGGAAAAATTAATACAGGCTATTATTATGTATTTATTTTTTGCGGACTGGCTTACCTGATCGTATGGTGGATCATGCATCTCCTCGTTCCGAAAATGAACAGGGCGGTTTTGGAATAGCCTGGAAGCGCAAAGCCCAAACTCATAAGCCAGGAGCAAGTGATTGAGTACACTTTGTATGTCGGCCTTATAACGTGTAATGTTACCCGTAAATCTCCGTTCTTTCACCACACAAATTTACAGAATCCATATTTCTAAATTGTTCTCACTGTAAACTCCACACTGGCTGTTCCCCGCCTGCCGTCGGGCAAGCTTTTGCCTTTTGCCTCCTGCCTTTTGCCTGGTGGTAATTGGGTTGTCAGGTTATCAGGTTATCAAGTTATTTGTTGTAAGTTTTAAGTTTGAAGTAGGGATGCTGCGGAAAATAAAGCCGCACCGAAACTCCCACTAATTCCTCTACACTGGCTGTTCCTTTTGCCTCTTGCCTTTTGCCTGTTGAGTTTAGCCCCCGCCTGGCTGTTCCCTTGGTCTTTTGTCCTTCAAAATCATTCTTCCTGCTTCCTCACACTCTTCGCCTGATTCAGTCTGTAATTCAAGGTCAGGTTGATCTGGCGGCGACGACCCTGGGAATTGCTGCTGGTATAAAAATTTTCTCCCTGAGTAATTGACCGGCTTCTGCGACTGTTGAAAAGGTCCAGGATATTCAATGTTAATGTGGCTTTATTTTTCATGATATCCAAACTGCCCGCAAGATCCATATAGAACATGGCTTTCCTTGATCCCTGGGGAGTTTTCTGAGGAGCCTCAAAATTAGCCCTGAACTGGGCCTCTGAATTTTTATTGACGTTGAACCGCGAGGTCAATCTTGTAAACCAACTCCAGGTATCACTTTTATAGCCCTCGTTTAAATTGCTTCCGTCAGTAATTCCCCGGAAGAAATTAAAATTGAAATCCATTTTCCACCATTTCTTCGGATTGTAGGAACCAACAAATTCAGCACCAAAGGATTCCTCACCATTGAGGTTAAAAGGTTTTGTTACAGAATAACCGCTGTCGTTTACAGTGCGGATATACATGATCTTGTCTTTGGTATCCCTGAAATAAAGAGAAGAACTGATCGAAGCATTTTCAAAATTTTTGATGTGGCCAACCTCATATGAATTCGTGTATTCAGGATTCAGGTTTGGATTGCCCGACATAAAATTCCTGCTGTCAGAAAAAGTAAAAAACGGACTGAGTTCATTATATACAGGGCGGCGCACCCTGCGACTATAACTTACCTGCAACGCATTTTCATTACCGAGGTCAAAAGAAATATGACCACTCGGAAAAAGGTTTGCATATTTTCTCGGGTTCACTTCATTGGTATAAAGCAGCGTCGTTTTTACATTGGTCCATTCTGCCCTTAAACCAAGTTGGTAGGAAATTTTGTTATGTTTATTTCCATATATCCCGTAGATGGCCTGGATATCTTCATTATAAATAAAATAATTGTCAAGGCCGGGAAGCGGATACCAGTTGCCGTTATCATCCTGCTGATTAACAACATAGTCATTTACCATATCGCGAAAACTCGCTCTCAAACCAGCTTCCAGCTTGCCTTTTTCACTTATCGGGTAGATATAATCTGCCTGTACCAGGTATTGTTTTTCAAACTCATCATTTAATGAATTCTGCAGTATATCTGTTTCAGGAATTTTTGATCCATCGGGATTATAGGTTTGTTGCGTGAATACCTGATTGGATTTCTCCCAGTAGTCGAGGTATCTTAAATCGAGCGTGAAGTCATGGCCTTTCTTTTTGAAATTTCTTTTCCAGGTTACGGCAATTTCAGAATTAGGTTCATCCTCGGTTTCGTTCTGGTTGCGCAACGTATATGATTTCATTTTCGGATCGGTCGAAATATAATCCTCATATCTGATATCCAGTATTCTGTTCGCGTCACTTCGTCTGAACAGATATGACCCGGTAAGAATGCTTTTTTCACTGAAAAAGAAATCAATTCCGCCACGGATGGTATTATTGAACCCTTTCAGTTTGCCATCATTTGCTTGTTTAAGTATATGCGTTGTATCGCCATCGTAAACCTCCTGGTAAAGTTTGCCGTTAAAAGGCTGGATGCGGTACGCAATTCCGTAGTTGATAAAGAAATTAATTTTGTTATGCCTGTAGTTGAGGTTGGCAGCCAGTCCAAGGTTCAGTGGGTATCCGGTAATCACATCAAAGGAGCCGTTAAAGCCCCTCTTGCGGCTTTTCTTGAGAATGATATTTATGATTCCTGACATTCCTTCTGCTTCGTACCTCGCAGAAGGGTTTGTAATAAGCTCCACTCTTTCTATCATGCTGGCCTGCAACTGCTGTAATCCTGCTCCTCCGTTCAGGCTTACAAGTCCTGATGGTTTTCCGTCGATGAGAATTCTGACGCTGCTGCTTCCGCGAAGCGAAACATTGCCTTCGCCGTCAACAGAAACTGATGGTATATTCATTAGTATGTCTGATGCAGTACCTCCCGCATTGGCGAGATCCTTGCCGACATTGAAAACGCGCTTGTCAAGCGTTAGTTCCATGGAACTTTTCTCCGCCTGTACCACTACCTCATCCATTGATTTCACTGAGGATGTCATTTTGATAATTCCCAGGTCTGTCCAAGCGCTATCGGGTCCGGTTTTAATTAATCGGGAGCGATAAGTGCGGTAGCCCATGAACTCGATCAGCAGATAATAGCTGCCGCCGGTGGCTTCCAGACTGAACAGTCCGCCCGCACCGGAAACAATTCCCATCACAGGCTGATTGGTCTCTGCAGAGAAAAGCTGAATACTGGCATATGGAATTGCTTTTTCTGAAAGAGAATCCAGTAACCGTCCCCTGATAAGGAATTTCGTATGATCCTGTCCGTAGCCACTGAAAGATGTTAAAACGATACATAAAAAAATCAGAACTTTTTTCAACTTTTTTAGCTGTGCATCAGCTCTTCCGAAGACCATCATTTGCATCAGGCGAAGATATTGCGGAAACAAGGAAATCGGGACAAGAAATCCGAGGTGGCATTCTGTTTTCGAAAATCAGGATCGGAGAAAAAGCCTTTGGAAAATGAAGGGTAAAAAAGCAGAATGAATCTGATTTGGAGTATGTTAAAGATGTATTTTCGTAAATCAAAATAACTGAAACGGATATCCGGTTCCAAATGTCGGCAATACAAAGCTGAAACGCAGATATTCAGGCAGTTAGCTTCGAATTTTTTTTTGGAATGCTTTTTGGAAACTGGAAGGGTGGCAAATTATTCCGGTATATGAAAAATAGCTTTATTCTTATTGCTGATGACGATGCCGACGACAGAATGTTGCTGGAAACCGCTTTTAATGAAATCGGCTATATCGGAAAAATAGGTTTTGTATCCAACGGCGAAGAGCTGACAGATTATCTCGACAAACTTGAGGGTGGCATTAAACCCGGTGTAATCATCCTCGATCTTAATATGCCAAGGAAAAACGGGATGGAAGTTTTAAAGGAGCTCAGGAATAACATTCTTTTTAAAAAAGTTCATATTGTGGTTTTTTCGACCACCCGTAATGAATCCGAAGTGCAGGAATGTATTAACAGCGGCGCTGACAGCTATTTTGTAAAGCCTATCAACTACAATGCGCTTCTTGACTTTGCAAATGGTATACACCAGGTCCTCCACGAGTCTACGAGCAAATAACCAGAATCACCTGCATTTAATTTGAACAGCATATCGATGCCGATGGCTTAAAAAAAATGGTATGAAATTTTCAACACTAATAACAAAGTTTGTGAAATTGTAGTGAGTTAACGATTAAGCAACAGAGGGTTATACTAATAATCACAGCTGAGCCAATAGTAGAAATGTGGATTATTTTCCCATATAGGGAATTTTATTCCCCAATTTCACGTACGCCGTCCTGACAAAAACCTATATACAAACCAAACTTATGAGCAGTAAAAAAACAGATGCAATAACCGTGCATCCACCCTCCCAAAAGAAAAAGACCCCTGCTGCTAAAAAAAATGGTCACGCCAGAATTATTGCCTCTTCGGCGATCAGGGATGAAGTTCCCGAAGCACTGTCGAGTCAGCTTGACTACCGGGAACTCCTTGGTGTTTTAATGGAGGTGAGGAACGGAAATTTCAACGTAAGAATGCCATTCGATAAAACAGGACTTACCGGAAAAGTCTGTGACACTCTCAATGAAATTATTCAGCTGAATGAAACGATGATGCTGAATTTTACAAAAGCAGGAAACACTATCGGCAAACAGGGAAAACTTACCCAGCGGATTGAACTATCCAATGCCAAAGGTTCCTGGAGTGCGGGTGTCGACTCCCTCAATATCCTGATCTCGGATCTTGTAAATCCGATTCTTGAAATCGCTAACGTAATCAGTTCGGTTGCGCAAGGCAATCTTTCTCATCAGATGCCCCAGAAAATCGGCGGCAATAATCTTCAGGGTGAGTTTGCAACAATTGCGAAAGAAGTAAACGACATGGTAAAACAGCTGAACCTGTTTTCCATGGAAGTTACGCGTGTGGCCCGTGAAGTAGGGTCTGAAGGAAAACTCGGTGGCCAGGCAAAAGTAAAGGGTGTTGCAGGCGTGTGGAAGGATCTTACGGATTCAGTAAACCAGATGGGTAGTAACCTTACAGCCCAGGTACGAAATATTGCCGAGGTAACCACGGCGGTTGCCAAAGGAGATTTATCAAAGAAAATTACAGTTGACGTAAAAGGAGAAATCCTTGAACTGAAGAATACGATCAACACGATGGTTGACCAGCTCAATTCATTTTCCAGTGAGGTGACCCGTGTGGCACTTGAAGTTGGTACAGAAGGAAAGCTTGGAGGCCAGGCGCAGGTGCGCGGTGTTGCGGGAACCTGGAAAGATCTGACCGATTCTGTGAATCAGATGGCGAGTAACCTGACCGGTCAGGTACGTAATATCGCTGAAGTAACCACGGCGGTTGCGAAAGGAGACTTATCCAGAAAAATTACAGTGGATTTAAAAGGAGAAATCCTTGAATTAAAGAATACCATCAATACCATGGTGGATCAGTTGAATGCATTTGGTAGTGAGGTTACGCGTGTGGCGCGTGAAGTGGGTTCGGAAGGTAAACTTGGAGGACAGGCCACAGTGGAGGGTGTGGCTGGTATCTGGAAAGACCTTACCGATTCGGTAAACCAGATGGGAAGTAACCTTACCGCTCAGGTGAGGAATATTGCAGAGGTTACAACAGCCGTGGCGCGGGGTGACCTTTCGAGAAAAATTACGGTGGATGTAAAGGGTGAAATTCTTGCTCTAAAAAATACCATCAACACGATGGTGGATCAGCTTAACTCATTTTCGAGTGAGGTTACCCGTGTGGCTCTTGAAGTGGGAACAGAAGGGAAACTTGGTGGCCAGGCGCAGGTAAAAGGAGTTGCAGGTACCTGGAAAGACCTGACCGACTCCGTGAATCAGATGGCGAGTAACCTTACCGGGCAGGTGAGAAATATCGCGGATGTAACGACGGCTGTGGCAAAGGGTGACGTGTCCCGAAAAATTGCGGTGGATGTAAAAGGAGAGATCCAGGAGTTGAAGAATACCATCAACACGATGGTGGATCAGCTCAATTCATTTGGTAGTGAGGTTACCCGTGTGGCGAGAGAGGTGGGTTCCGAAGGAAAACTCGGCGGTCAGGCCGTGGTAACAGGGGTGGCCGGAACATGGAAAGATCTTACAGACAGTGTAAACAAAATGGCTTCCAACCTTACATCGCAGGTAAGAAATATTGCTGAAGTAACAACTGCTGTGGCTACAGGTGACCTTTCACGTAAGATCGATGTGGATGTAAAGGGTGAGATACTTGAGCTCAAAAATACCATCAATACAATGGTGGATCAGCTTCGCGGTTTTGCATCAGAGGTTACGCGTGTGGCGCGCGAAGTGGGTTCAGAAGGAAAGCTCGGCGGCCAGGCTGAAGTAGAAGGTGTCGGTGGTGTTTGGAAAGACCTCACGGATAGTGTGAACGGAATGGCGAGTAACCTGACTGGCCAGGTAAGAAATATTGCCGAGGTAACGACCGCGGTTGCGCGAGGTGACTTATCAAGAAAAATTACTGTGGACGTAAAAGGAGAAATCCTTGAGTTGAAAAATACCATCAATACGATGGTGGATCAGCTGAACTCTTTTGGTAGTGAAGTAACACGCGTGGCCCGTGAAGTAGGTTCCGAAGGAAAACTCGGTGGTCAGGCGGACGTACCCGGAGTGGGTGGTACCTGGAAAGACCTTACCGAAAGTGTAAATAAAATGGCGAGTAACCTTACCAGTCAGGTACGTAATATCGCCGAGGTTACAACAGCTGTGGCGAATGGTGACCTGTCAAGAAAAATTGCAGTGGATGTAAAAGGGGAGATACTCGAGCTGAAGAATACCATCAATACAATGGTGGATCAGTTGCGTGGCTTTGCCAGTGAGGTTACCCGTGTGGCCCGTGAGGTAGGTACGGACGGCAAGCTTGGCGGTCAGGCGAATGTACCTGGTGTTGCGGGAACCTGGAAAGATTTAACTGACTCCGTAAACCAGATGGCCGGTAACCTTACCGCCCAGGTACGAAATATTGCGGAAGTGGCGATCGCGGTAGCGAACGGGGATATGTCGAAAAAAATTACCGTGGACGTGCGTGGTGAAATCCTGCAGTTGAAAGAAACACTTAATACAATGGTGGATCAGCTGCGGGCATTTGCATCCGAAGTAACCCGTGTTGCACGTGAGGTTGGTACAGATGGAAAACTTGGAGGACAGGCCTTTGTACCTGGTGTAGCCGGAACCTGGAAAGATCTTACAGATTCAGTAAATCAGATGACCGGTAACCTTACTGCTCAGGTGCGTAATATCGCAGAGGTAACAAAAGCGGTTGCTTCCGGTGACCTTTCCAAAACAGTGGCTATTGACGTACAGGGAGAAATCCTTGATCTGAAAAATACCATCAACACAATGGTGGAACAGCTGAACTCATTTGCGTTTGAGGTTACCCGTGTTGCACGCGAAGTTGGTACGGAAGGAAAACTCGGTGGTCAGGCTGAGGTAAGGGGAGTTGCGGGAACCTGGAAAGATCTTACAGACTCTGTGAATATGATGGCAAGTAACCTTACCAGCCAGGTTCGTGGAATTGCAAAAGTAGTAACATCCGTTGCAACAGGTAACCTGCGGCAAAAGCTTTCGATTCTTGCAAAAGGTGAAGTTGCTCAACTAACGGACACCATAAACGAAATGATTGAAACGCTTGCTGTGTTTGCAGATCAGGTGACTACTGTTGCGCGTGAAGTGGGAGTTGAAGGAAAACTTGGCGGCCAGGCCAGTGTGCCGGGCGCCTCAGGTATCTGGAAAAACCTTACGGAAAACGTAAATCAGCTGGCACAAAATCTTACCACCCAGGTGCGTTCGATTTCTGAAGTTGCATCTGCTGTAACAAAAGGTGACCTTACCCGAAATATCCGTGTGGAAGCGAAAGGTGAAGTGGAAGCCTTGAAGGATACCATTAACCAGATGATCACAAACCTGCGTGAAACTACACTCCGCAACCAGGAACAGGACTGGCTGAAATCCAATCTTGCAAAATTCGGGCAGATGCTGCAGGGGCAAAAAGACCTGCAGACTGTGACGCAGAAAATTCTTTCAGAACTTGCTCAGGTGGTGAACGCGCATCATGGAGCTTTTTATATTCTCCGTCAGGATGAAGAAACACAGAAATTTAAACTGACTTTATTCGCCTCTTATGCGTACAGGTCCAACAAGAATATTCCGATGGAGTTTTCGATTGGCGAAGGACTTGTCGGGCAGTGTGCATTGGAAAAAGAAAGAATAATGCTTTCCAATGTGCCTGATAATTATATCAAAATAAATTCCGGACTTGGAAGCGCCAAACCCGCCAACCTGATTGTAGTGCCTGTGTTGTTTGAAAACAAAGTGAAAGCTGTGATTGAACTTGCTTCTCTTGATGAATTCAATATGACGCACCTGCAGTTCATCAGTCAGCTTACGGAGAGCATCGGAATCGTGTTGAATACTATTGAAGCAAATACCAGAACAGAAGAATTGCTTTCTCAGTCGCAGTCCCTGGCCGGTGAGCTGAAAATACAGCAGGAGGAATTGCGCAGAACAAATGATGAACTTCAGGATAAAGCTTTGTTGCTGGTGAAACAGAAAAACGAAGTGGAAGCAAAAAACAAGGAAGTGGAGGAAGCCCGCAGATCACTGGAAGAAAAAGCAGAACAGCTCACACTAACGTCAAAGTATAAGTCAGAATTCCTCGCGAATATGTCGCATGAGTTGCGTACACCACTTAATTCTTTGCTGATCCTTGCGCAGCAGTTATATATAAATGCCGAAGGAAATCTTACCGAGAAGCAGATCAGGTATGCAAAAACAATTCACTCCTGCGGTGATGACCTGATCCAGCTGATCAATGATATTCTCGATCTTTCTAAAATTGAATCCGGATTTATTTCGACAAATATTTCGCCGGTTAAATTTACCGAGATCGCATCCTTTGTGGAAACCACATTCAAGCCGATTGCAGAAGCCAGACATCTGCGGTTCAGTATTGATACAGATAATAAGCTTCCTGACATCATGCATACTGACTTGCAGCGTCTCAATCAGATCCTGAAAAATCTTTTGTCGAATTCATTCAAATTCACAGAAAAAGGAGAAGTAAGACTGAAAATTTTTGAGGCTGAAAAAATCTGGAAACCTGGTATACATTCACTCGACCGGGCAGATAAAGTGGTGGCGTTTTCCATTACTGATACGGGTATCGGAATTCCGCAGGATAAGCAGAATATTATTTTTGAAGCTTTCCAGCAGGCAGAAGGCTCAACGAGCCGTAAATACGGTGGCACTGGTCTGGGCCTTTCCATCAGCCGCGGCCTGGCGGAATTGCTCGGAGGAACGATCGAGCTGGAATCCACGCCGGGCGCCGGAAGTACGTTTACGCTTTTTGTTCCCTTAAGTTCTGTTTCAGAAACTGTTCAGCATTTCCCTTCGGTTAAAGAAGGTAATGCTCCGCTTAACCTTACCGGAAATGATGGTGACATAAATTCCCTGCTCAACCGCCTTACAGCAGAAGCGAAAGACGGAAGAAATATGGCCCAGGTTAATGAAATGATCAATGAAACAGGTGATGACAGAGCAGCGGTTCAACCAGGTGACGGCGTTGTCCTGATTGTGGAAGACGATCTTCGTTTTGGAAAAATCATTGTTGATAAAGCTCATGAGCGGGGATTGAAAGCGGTTATTGCTGTCAGTTATTTTGATGTGTTTGATTTCATGAACCGCTTTAGCCCGGTAGCTGTTACACTCGATGTGAAATTGCCGGATACCAGCGGGTGGAAGGTTCTCGATCTGTTGAGAAATGATCTGAACTACAGGCATATTCCGATTCATCTCATTTCAGGTGAAGAGAACAAGAACCTGGCTATGAAACGCGGAGCCCGCAGTTTTTTGATGAAACCACTCACCAATGAAGCTCTTGATAAATTATTTGATGATATTGTATCTCTGAGAAATAAGAACAAGAGAAATGTGTTGGTGGTGGAAGACAATGAAATCGAGTCTTCACAGATTGCGCAGTTGCTGAAAGAGGATAATATTGATATCACGATCAGTGATACCGGAAATAAGGCCCTCGAACGGCTGACTAATGAAGATTACGATTGTATCATACTGGATTATACTTTGCCGGATATTCCGGGTGAGCAGCTTCTGGGGCAGATCGCAGCAGGTAAGAAAACAAATACGCCGGTGATCGTTTACTCAGCAAAGGATTTTAATAAAAATGAATGGATCCAGCTGAACCATCATAGTAATGCCGTTGTTGCAAAAGGCGTGAATTCAATAGAACACCTTCTTGAAGAAGCCATTCTGCAGATGCATATCAATTACAATGACCTTGCTCCAGAGAAACAAAAGCTTATCGAAAACCTCCGGAGAAAGGAAGATATCCTGATTGGGATGAATGTACTGGTTGTGGATGACGACGTAAGAAATCTTTTTGCTTTGACAACTGTTTTTGAACGTTATAACATGAATGTGATAACAGCAGAAAGCGGCAAAGAAGCGATATCCATTTTAAATAACGACAAGCAGAAAGTAGATATGGTACTCATGGATATCATGATGCCTGAAATGGATGGTTATGAAACGATGCAGAAGATCAGAAGGGAACATAAGAACAGTTCCCTGCCGATCATCGCAGTTACAGCAAAAGCAATGAAAGGTGACCGGCAGAAATGTATTGAAGCCGGCGCATCAGATTATATTACAAAACCATTGAAAGTGGATCAGTTATTGTCACTGATGCGTGTATGGTTCTATAAATGATAGCCCGTGATACAGGACAAAATCCTTCTGGTAGACGACAGGGAAGATAACCTGATGTCCATTGAGCTTACACTGGAGCCTGATGGTTATGAGTGTTTAAAAGCACGGTCAGGCCGGGAAGCTTTAAAAATATTGCTGAATCAGTTCGATTTTGCGTTGATTCTGATGGATGTTAATATGCCGAACCTGAATGGATTCGATACTGCGACCCTGATTTACGAAAGGGAAAAACTGCGGCATATTCCGATCATTTTTATTACTGCAAATAGTTATGGTGATGAGAATATGTTCAAAGGCTACCGGTCAGGGGCAGTCGATTATATCTATAAGCCGGTCAATCCTGCTTTATTGCGAACCAAGGTGGGAGTGTTTGTGGATCTGTACAGAAAAAACAGAAAGCTTCGTGATCAGGAAAAAAAGATGATAATC
>JAATGW010000204.1 GCA_015654495.1 Chitinophagales bacterium | reverse complement strand
TATTTTATTCCGGAACAACTGACCTGCACAGGACGCTCCTGACGGAGCGTTGAATATGGCCACTAATTTGCTATCCATACTACAAACCGGAAGCTCCTTCGGAGCTGATTACTGCCTACACCAATCTTAATCAGCAAGCCCTAATTATCGAACCTCTTCCGGACATTATGGTGTATTTCCGGCAAGATTGGCATGGCGATGAGCGCTTTAACAAGCAATCACAGGGGTTCTTTTGCCACTCAGTTTACCCTACCCTTTTCTTCTTCGGCTCCTGTGCTACGTTGTCTTTTCTCCTTCAGCTTTTCCTTACCGAAATTTCTCGTATAGGTTAGTTTAAATGTTGGCTGAGAAAAATTCAGATTCACCTGAGATACCAGGTTATACTCCGGCAGGTCTGTGCTGGCCCTGAATTTATTGGTATTTAAAATATTAACGGCATTAAATGTAAGCGCACCTTTAACAAGGAATTTTTTTCTTACACCAATGTCGAGGCTGCCCATTGGTTTTGCAACCTGCATACCCGTGAGCGTTTTTGAAAGAAAATACCCGGATACCTCTGCGGAAAAGCCCTTTGAAAATGTAAATTGCTGGCTGCTGTTAAAACTAAAGCTTGCCTGGTTAAATGAAAGGTTATTCTCCTGATAAACCGATTTGATCTTTTGCAGGGTGCCGGTCAGGTTATACTGCATGTTCCACCATTTAGTTACTGTAATCGGAACTGAAATAGTAGCTGCCGTAGTTTGCAGGCTCTCCAGGTTGATTGCTGCAAGTATTAATTTTTTCGAAACTGAATCCGTATAGGGCTGAAATCCCGCAATTGCATTCTTTTCATATGAATATGAAAGTGAGAATGTATACTTTTTGAAATTGTAGCCTGCTTTAATATTTTCAGAAATAGCGGGTTGTAATGCGGGATTTCCGGTAAGCAGGCTGTTGGCATTGATATAATAAGTGAACGGCGCAAGATCATTAAATGTTGGACGTGTTATGCGCCGGCTATATGAAAGGTCAACAGCATTGTTGTCGTTTATACGATGGGTCAGGAACACACTCGGAAACAAGTTGCCATAATGCCTGTCCACTATATTTTGTTTTGTTGCTGATCCCAGATTGGAATTGGTATGCTCATAACGCAACCCTGCTTTAGCCTGGGTTTTTTCCGTGAAATTCATATTGAAAGATGCGTAGGCAGCGCTGTAATCTTCTTTCAGCTTATATTCTGCCGATAAGCCCGGATCATTCTGCCAGCTATTTTGAACCCACCGGTCAAAGCTGACGTCATTCCGGAAGGAAGCGAAGGTTTGTTTTAAACCTGCTTCCATACTGATTTTTTTGCTGAAAGTATAGCTATAGTCTGCAGCCAGCACCAAAAAATCTATCGGTGTTACTTTGCCACTGCGGTATTGTTGTACATATATTAATTCATCAAGATTATTATAATAGCTGTTCATATAATTAACCGGCTGATCGTTTTTATAATGGATATAGTCAGCATTCAGCAGTAGTTTATCCTGCTCACTAAAATCATGCTGCAGGTTCAGGTTGGCTGTATAGTTATACCAATGGTTAATTTCACTGTTCTTATGATAAATCAAAGTATCAAGGGAATTGTTCAGGTAAATAGAACTTTTGTTGTTTTCATTCTGTGTATAATAATTCGTATAGCCAGACAACAAAATTCCCAGAGTCGTCTTTTTTGCCAGTTGCCAGTCTGCCCCAAGTCTTCCATTTAGATTATATGTTGTTTCTTTTCTGTCTGCCTCAAAAACAATTTCTGTAATCTCACCCGCATTTGAAATTTTTGTGTAGCCGGAAGCGGGAAAAGGTTTTGTAACACTCGACCACGACAGGTCACCGTATATATTGAAATTTCCTTTCCTGTGATTAAGCTTTAGTGTTGCGGCTGAGACTAACCCCTTCCCATAACCTAAGGTCGCGGACCATGAACCGTTAGTACCGTAATTATTATTTTCCTTCAGTACAATATTCAGATAGCCGGCATTACCTGCAGCATCCAGGTTTGCAGGCGGCGTGGTAATCAATTCAATCTTTTCAATATTGTTTGCACTCATCCCGTCAAGCATTTGCAGTAATGCGTTTGCAGGCATATAATTAATTTTACCGTTTAACATCACCATTACGCCGCTTTTTCCATTCATGGAGATAGCGTTGTTCTGCCGGTCTATCATAATGCCTGGTGAACGTTCGAGCACCTGTAATGCTGTATTTCCGGTAGAGGTAAGACTGGCTGCGACATTTATTACCAGTCTGTCGATTTTCTGTTCAAGCAGTGGTTTTCGGGTACGAACCGTAACTGCTTCCAATACCGCATCATCATGCAATAGCACGATTTCCTTA
>JAATGW010000177.1 GCA_015654495.1 Chitinophagales bacterium | reverse complement strand
CCCTTACTGATTATGTAGCTGATTTTTTGCCTCTATCTATCGGTCTTGGATCAACGAATCTGACAGGCCGGCTGATGGTGGACTATCAATGGAAAAAAATCACAGTTACTGGTTCAGCTGCCTATGTACATAGGAGTAATGTAACCATCGACCGGAATTCTTACTATGATACAGAGTTGCGTTTTACAAATGAGGTCAACATGCCTGATGCGATGCAATATCAGCTTCGCGCAGGCTATCGGGGAAAATATCTTTATGCAGAAGCAGTGCTGAGTAACTGGAATACATTAGGTGGTTTTGATATCACGAGAAACAATATGCCTTTTCTCAGCAACAATATGAATTCCACAAATCTCGGTGTACAGTTAAAATACACTTTGCCCGTTCATACCAACCTGTCTTATCTTTTAGGAGGTGGTTATGTAATTGCAGGTCGCAATGTGGGTCAGTCAATGATGTTTAACGGCGGCGTGTTTTATGCCTTTTATTTCGGAAAGAAAAAACCTATTTCCTGATCAGAATTAAAAAGATATTTATGAAAAGGTCAGCTATATTTTATATTTCAGCAGCAGCAATCATACTGATGATCGGCTATGCCTGCTCAAAATCTGTGCACTCACGTACAGAAGATGCTCCTGCTCTTTCACCATCAAAGAACGATGAAAACGCAGGAACCTGGAAACCCATCCTGCTAACTGCTCCCGACGAGTTCCCACTCGCGGCGCCAGGTGCTACAGGCACCCCGGATTATATCGCACAGGTTAATGAAATGAAATCCTGGCAACAAAATATGACCGAAGAGGACAGGAAGGCTGTGAAGTATTGGAGCGCAGGAGCAATTCTTCGCTGGAATGAAATTCTCCGGAACCTCGTGGCTAAATTCAATCTGCCTCCTTTTCAGAATCCGGATAACACTTATCCCTTTCCAAATGCGAATAACCCTCTCGCGTACCCGTATTTTCCATTTGCGAATCCGCCCTACGCTGCGCGTGCTTATGCTTATGTAAGTGCTGCACAGTATGATGCATTAGTTGCTGCCTATCATTATAAGAAACTGTATAATCGTAAGGCGCCTTATGCAGTTGATTCAACAGTGAAAACGCTGATTCCTAAGTCAGATCTGCCGTCATATCCCTCAGAAGATGCAGTTGTAGCAGGCGCTGCAGCTGAAATGATGAAGTTGCTTTTTCCGGGATCACAGGATTATATAAATAAAAAACTGGAAGAACACGTACACGCCCGGATGATGGCAGGAGTTAATGTGAGAAGCGATATCGATGCGGGGATTACATTAGGACGTGCTGTTGCACAGAAATTCATAGCACGTGGTCGTGCGGACCGTGCAGGAGCGGCCGCATCAAATGCTGCTCAGTGGAAACAAATGGAAGATGATTGCATAGCACGGGGTGAAATACCCTGGTATAGCCTTGAAAACCCCAGGCGCCCGCCAATGCTGCCTTTATTCGGAAAGGTAAGGTCTCTGCTGAATGATTCACTAACACTTGTTTCATTGCGGCCTGGTCCTCCTCCTTCTACAAATAGTGAAGCAATGGATAAAGAAACTGAAGAAATTTATCAGATCATAAAAAAACCCACCCGCGAACAAATTGCAATCGTGCATCATTGGGCCGATGGTGTTGGTACTGCAACTCCTCCCGGTCACTGGAATGAAATTGCTGCAGAAGACTGGATTAATCAGAAATTCAGCGAACCCCGCTGGGCACGTAATATGGCATTGTTAAATATTGCGATGATGGATGCCGCGATCGTGTGCTGGGATACGAAATATTTCTATTTCAATCCCCGGCCTACACAGATGAATCCTTCGATCAAAACAGCGACTGGTATTCCTAATTTCCCCGCCTATATTTCCGGGCATTCAACGTTTAGTGGCGCAGCGGCAACAATCCTTAGTCATATCGTTCCCGCACGGGCAGGTGCTTACGATGAAATGGCGAGAGAGGCTTCCATTTCGAGAATGTATGGTGGCATTCATTATCGTTCCGATTGTCAGAAAGGATTGGAAGTGGGAAACAATGTTGGCGGAAAGGCAGTGGACCGCGCCAAGATCGACGGAGCTGAATAATGCGGACTACGGAGAATTCAAAAAACCAAATGTATATCCCTTCGGCCGTCGACGGGGATATGCATTCTGTTGACATATTCTTTTTATCTGTGTGTTGCTCTTAAACAGGGTGGGTATTTTTTTGTTTTTTGCAGAAGAACAATCTGCAAACACCGCCGGAATTCCGAAAACAGAATGCCACCGGCGATTAAACTTTTTCAAAATGGGTTTTAAATATTGTAAACAAAATTGTTTTGTTGCCATAATCATTTGTTGCTTCATAGGTTCAACTCAGGCACAGCAAAATCAGGAGGATAGTATTAAGGTGAAAGACCTGGATAGTATCCACATTATTTCAATCCTGAAAAATATCACATTACAAACTCTGCCAGCAGTAAATGGCACTTATCTGTATGCGGCGAAGAAGACCGAAGTTATAAAACTGCAGAAACTGGATGTTAACCTGGTAGATAGAAATCCACGTCAGATTTTTGGAAAGGTTCCCGGCATTTTTGGTTATGAAAATGACGGCAGTGGTAATCAGACAAATATTTCGTCGCGTGCGCTTGATCCGCACCGTTCCTGGGAAATGAATGTACGCCACAACGATGCCATGGTCAATTCAGATCTCTATGGCTATCCTGCCTCCCATTTCAATGCGCCGATGGAATCTATTGAAAGAATCGAAATAGTACGTGGCAGTGGTGCGTTGCAATATGGAGCTCAGTTCGGCGGAATGATGAATTATATCACCAGAGAGGGCGATAGTACAAGACCGGTAACATTTGAAACCAGGAATGCGGTAGGTTCATTTGGACTTATCAGCACCTATAACGCATTAGGAGGTACTGTAGGTAAACTGAACTATTACGCGTATGCCAATTACAGGAGATCAAACGGATATCGTGAGAACAGCGACTACCAGTATTTTGCCGGCCATGTACATATGAACTATGCTTTCAGTCAAAAATTCCGCATGCGTGTGGAGTATAGTTATATGGACTATGTAAACCATGTAAACGGCGGTCTCACAGATTCACAGTTTGCAGAAGATCCGCGTCAGTCAACGAGAAACAGGAATTATTATAGTCCAACGATTCATGTACCGATGATCCGTTTTGACTACGATGTTGATCCCAGTTTGCAGATCAATTTTATCAGTTCAGCGGTGCTGGGTTCCCGTAACAGCGTACAGTTTATTGCTGCCTCAACTGTCAACGATACCATTAATACCGCAACAGGTGATTATAATCCGCGCCAGGTTGACCGGGATTTTTATCACAGTTACAGCAATGAACTTCGTGCAAGAAAAAACTACCGCCTTTGGGGAATGCAACATACGCTTGTGGGAGGCGTGAGATATATCAATAACAACCTTAACCGTAAGCAGCTTGGTAAGGGTACGACAGGCACAGATTATGATCTTAGTTTAACTGATCCGGCCTGGGGACGTGATATGTATTTCAAAACGCAGAATATTTCCATTTTCGCGGAGAATCTATTTCAGATTACTCCGGAATTGACTGCCACCATTGGTTTAAGGAGAGAACAGGGAGAAACACATATGACCGGCTATATCTATAATTACGATCCGGAGAAAATACCGGTAGATATCCCTCATAAATTCACTCTTTTTGGAGCCGGCGCGCAATACCAGTTTAAAAATAACCTGACATTTTTCGCCAACTTCAGCCAGGCTTACCGTCCGGTTATTTTTTCCGATATCATTCCGGCTAATTCACTTATCCGTATCGACCCTGATCTGAAAGATGCCACCGGTTATACTTCGGAGTTAGGCGTTCGCGGTAAAGCCGGCAATTTTCTCGATTTCAATTTAACACTGTACAATGTTCGTTATAACAACCGTGTAGGATCTGTTGTTATCACCGATAATTCAGGTTCCTATACTTACAGGACCAATACAGGAAATTCCAGGGCAAGCGGATTTGAATTGTATGCAGAACTGCAGCCGATCAAATGGCTTACCAGTTACCAGAAAAATTACCGGCTTTCGATTTTCACATCAACAGCGTGGATTCATGCCCGTTACCTGAGCGGTTCATCTGTAGGTGGGGGAGTGAATAAGGATATCACCGGCAACAGGGTACAGGTTTCACCTGAATGGATAACAAAAAACGGCGTTACTGCAGGTTATAAAGGATTTTCAACAACCTTTCAGTTCAGCTATACCGGAAAAGCTTTTGCAGATGCACTGAATACAGTTGAACCGAATCCTGCAGGAACAGTCGGTCTGATTCCCGCTTACGGCGTTTTTGACTGGAACTTTTCCTACCATTTCCGGAAATATGTGAGTCTGAATCTGTCAGTTAATAATTTATTTGATAAACATTATTTCACCGAAAGGCCCTGGTTTTTTCCCGGACCAGGTGGATTATATCCTTCAGACGGAAGATCAGTAATCCTTTCTGTGGGACTTAGTTTGTAGTCCAACAGTGAATTATGAAATTTGTTATCCGGTGTGATCATTCTGATTTTCCGGAAATAAATTAATGTATTGTTTAATAGTTCATTGCCGGAGATCTTAAAACCCGTCCGGTATAAATTCAATTGGAATGAGAAAATTATTTTTTCTTGGAATAATCGGTCTTACACTTTTTGAGATCGCCAATGTTTATTTCATAATGCCAATGCCTGGTAGCCAGAAAATGAACAGTATCGACCTTGCTTATTTTCTTTATCGCTGGCGCTGGTTTTTTCGCATACTTTTCACTGTGATGATTGTCGTTGGTTTATTCAGATCCTCATGGAAAAGAAAATGGGTACCGGCAATTGTCCTTATTCCCGTGGTAGCCATCGCTTATATGTTCAATTTCGTGATGTCGGCCGACCATATGTTTTATAAACCTTCCAATCTGTTAATGAAGAATGCCGCTGAAAATAAAACGGATACGGCACGGGTTATCATCGGTGTTGCAAACAATGGCGAAGCAAAAGCATATCCTATTCAATATATCGGTTATCATCACCAGGTAATAGATACTGTCGGCGGAAGACCAATGATCATAACCTATTGCACTGTTTGCAGGACCGGTCGTGTTTTTGAACCGGTCGTGAATGGAAAACCGGAAAATTTCCGTCTGGTAGGCATGGATCACTTTAATGCTATGTTTGAAGATAGCGAAACCGGGAGCTGGTGGCGCCAGGTAACGGGTGAAGCTATTGCCGGAAAGCTCAAAGGAACCTTTTTGCCTGAAGTCTTAAGCACTCAAGCATCATTAAAAACCTGGCTGCAGATTTATCCAAATTCGCTGATAATGCAGGCTGATCCGGATTTCACTTTTGGTTATGACAGTACTTTCAGATACGAAAGGGGTAAAAGCAAGAGCCAGCTAACGGGAACGGATAGTCTTTCATGGAAGGATAAATCCTGGGTTGTTGGCCTCAAAAATGCAGGCAAAACAAAAGCATATGATTGGAATCAATTGAAGGAAAAAAGGATTATAGAAGATAAACTCGGTGCGGATTCAGTAATACTGATACTAGCTGATGATGACCGGAGTTTTTTCGCATTTAAAAAACCAATACAAACAACAGTGAACTTTATAAATGATACCCTTGTATTAAATGGGAAATCTTTCCGCCTGAACGGTACTGGTGTCGATACAACTGTTGCTCTTCAGCCACTAATGGCTTCACAGGAATTCTGGCATAGCTGGCGAACTTTTTATCCTGAGACGGAGAAGTATTGATCAGGCAGAAGGCAGTAGGCAGTAGGCAGTAGGCAGAAGGAACAGCCGGCGTTTGGAGATTTGGTGCCTAAGTGTTCTTTACTGTTTCTGTTTCTCCTCTTTCCTCTTTCTCTTTTTCTTGCTCTTGCTCTTTCTGAATCAGGCAGTAGGCTGTCTCACTATCAGCGCGAAGCTAATGTTTGAGTGAAAATAACTTGAAAATTTAAACCAGTGACCAGGAGGCAGCAGATTAAAAAGTTCTTTCATGAGT
>JAATGW010000423.1 GCA_015654495.1 Chitinophagales bacterium | reverse complement strand
TTTATATCACCTGTTGCAATAAAAGGTCCCAGTTGGGAATATTTTTGCGGCAATAACCTCTGGATTGCAAAATCATTAAATGAATTTTCTGTATGCCTGTATGCAATTCCTGATGGGGCCGTAAGCTCTGAAAAAAGGGTTGGAATTTCTGTTTGCATATTATCAGGCTCAAAGACTGCATTTTCTGACAAAAGAACCAGACTGGTATCCGCCTTTATATTTCTGATCCATTGTTTTTTCTGATCAGGCCAGATGATAAGCAAAGAGTCTACATATTCATTTTTCCCTAGTCCAAAAAGCAATTGCTGGTCCACTGAAGAAAAATAACCCCGTACGGGATTCTGTTCCTGCAACTGAATCATTTCTTTATTGTATAAATAAACTTTTGAACCAAATCCATTTCTGTTCGCGCCGTTCCCGTTCTTCAATTGAATACTGAGGTAGTGCGCCGAAGGTTTTTTTGTCTGCTCATTTGTATTATTAATAAAAACAAAAGCTTCGCTATTGATATTGTTTATGATGAGGTCAGCATCACCATCATTATCCAGGTCAACGTAGGCGGCACCGTTAGACATTGAAGGTTTATTGATACCTCCTGATTTTGATTTGTCTGCAAAGGTCAGGTCCTGATTATTCATGTACAGATAATTCGGGAGTTTGATATTTTGCTGAGCTGCCAGGTTTTTTCTGATGGCTTTTTCTTTCGCCTCCCTGGTCATGGAACTGCCGAAGATATTATTACTGAATTCCAGAAAATCTCCATTTATAAAATCTCTTCCGATTCCGTTTGTAATATGCATATCCTTCCAGCCATCATTATCAAAATCTGCAATCAGCACACTCCAACTCCAATCAGTTGCTTCAATGCCGCTCAATTGACCGATTTCACTGAAATATGGAATAGATGTGTCGCCCTCCTGCATGTTGCCATTATTCAGCTGCAACATATTGCGAACAAATTCGGGCTCGTATCCCATTGCACGTTCGGCCTGGTAGCGTTCGTAGTTCATAAATGATACCGAAGTTTTCCGTCGCGCATTATACTCTGGAAGCATATCAAGAGTAACAAGATCAGGCCTTGCGTCATTATTCAGGTCAGCCGCGTCAACACCCATACTGGAATAGCTCTGGTGCCTGAGAGATTTACTGATGGTATTTGTAAAACTACCATTGCGGTTATTCAACCAGAGTACATCATTTGAAATAAAATCATTTGCGACATAGATATCAGGCCAGCCATCGTCATTAAAATCACTAACTGTTACACCGAGTCCATATCCGTCTTCCCTGATTCCGGCTTGCATGGAAACATCTTTGAAAAAAGGATGCCCGGCGTTTAAAGAATCTCCGTCATTGCGGTATAATTTATCATTGGCAGGAGAAAATCCACTTTTATCGCGGGGGAAGATTGCATTGGTATTATTTGCACTCAATAAATAATTGGAAAGGTACATATCAAGATCACCGTCCCTGTCGTAATCGAAAAAGGCTGACTGTGTGGAATAGCCGAGGTCTGCAAGACCATAGTCAGCAGCCGATTCTTTAAAACTCAGGTCATGCTGATTAATGAAGAGTAAGTTTGCAGCTTTTTGTTGCAGATTCTTTCCTAACACACACAGATAGATATCATCGAAGCCGTCGTTATTGATATCAACAATGCTCACGCCCGCACACCAGGACCGCGTCGTTAGCCCCGCGCTTTCCGTAATATCTTTAAAATGATTTTCGCCCTCATTCAGAAAAAGCCGGCAGCTTACCTGGTTTGCGGTAAAAAAAATATCCTTTAATCCATCATTATTGAAATCGCCGATGCCCACTCCCCCGCCCATATATCCAAACTCATTGATAAAGGAAACGGAAGAGTCATTGTCCTGAACGGTGTTGCTGAAATTTATTCCGGATTGTTTTGCGCTGAGTTGGGTGAACAGGAATTTTTCTTCTCTGCTTTTGCAACAAAAGCTGATAAAGACGGGGAACACCAGCCAGTAACAATAATTAAATTTCAATTTCATTTGAACAAGAACTTTGATCGTGAGTTTCTGCGATCCCTGCAACAGCATTTGAAAAATACATATAAAAAAGAAACTGGCTGCCAGTAATGACAACCAGTTTATTATTTATTGTGAACAACATCCTTCATTAAAATACTGAGAACAAAACACTATTTTATGAGTGGGTTAGTGGATGTTTCGCTTGCAGGAATAGGGAATAGGTCGACCTGGCCTGGAACCCAGTCTGCCATTAGAGACGGGAAATATCCTTTTTTTCTCCACCTTAAAATATCAATGCTGAATACTTCTTCTATGCCCAGCTCAACCAATCTTTCATGCATTACTGCCTTGAGTGCGTCATTTTTTGTAGCAGGTGAAACCGGTGGCATATTAACACTGGGGCGGCTTCTGACCATATTGATATATGTGGCAGCCTGGGCCGGAGATCCAACTTCAGCTTCACATTCAGCTAACATCAGCAGAACATCTGCATAACGGATTACGCGCTGATTGATACCTCCCGGGTGAAATCCTGAATTAACCCAATCATAGATATTATACTTACGGAAAAACCTCTTAATAGTCACTCCGTTTCTGGTGCTGGTTGCGATATTCATAATATCAGGTGTGAGCGTAATTGGTGTTCCGCCCGACTGTGTAAGAATTTTTTCGCCTTCCTCCCAGATAGTATATTTATACCTTGGGTCATTGGGCTCAAATTCATTCAGGAAACGATTGGAAGGAATTACATTGCCCCAGGTTATACCATACTCCTGGTTGCGAACTGTGCTTATGGGATTCGTTGGTCCTTCACCGTTATATCCCCAGTTGAAATTGTTGTCGCCCTTATCAACAAAAACTACTTCAAAAACAGATTCAGAATTAAATTCATGCCCGTTGATTACGGTAACGTTATTGTCGTTTTTGACATCACCGTCAAAATTCCAGTTATAGTCGCTCACAAGTGAATACTTCCCGAACACCTGAAGCAGGGCGGCTTTTGCAGCAGCATAGTCGCCTTTCTGCATCTGCACTCTTCCCAGAAGCGCATTAGCTGCGCCGCTTGTAGCCCTTCCGTTGTCTGAAGCACCATAACTGGCAGGCAGTTTCTGGGCTGCTTCAGTGAGATCAGCAATAACGAAAGCATAAATATCCGCAGCCGGCGATTTCGGCTGAAATCCTGTGGCCGATGTAATCAGCTCCGTATACAAAGGCACATCGCCCCACTGAGAAACCAGTTCAAAATAAGCCCAGCCACGCAGGAACTTAGTTTCACCAACCAGCCTGTCTCGCAAAGACGGGTTATCTGTTACATCAGGTGCTTTTGCAAGAATCAGATTTGCGCGGTTGATCATCTGATAGCTTCCGGTCCAGACATTTGACATTACAGAGTTGGAAGGAGCCGGCGAAGGTTGTTTCATTAATTCGGCGCGTGGTGCTTCCAACTGTGCACCACCGGCTGCGGTTTCACCACTTCTCATATCATGAGTAAAAAACCACTCCCTTCCCATAAGTGAACCTGATCTTATCAATGAATAGATCGCATTCACCCCGTTCTGCAATTCCAATGCAGTTTTAAAATAACTCTCCGTTGTTGGATTGTTCTGATCTGTCACATCCAATTTTTCATTACAGGCAATTATGGTGTATAACACCAGAACAGCTGCAGTAATCATTATCCGAATTAACTTTTTCATTGTATTATATTTAATACCGGTTCTTAAATTTTATACTGTTAAAACCCAACCTGAATTCCTACCTGGTATGCCTTTGGATTTGGATATACAGCAAAGTCAATACCATTAGTCAGAGATGAATTCGGGGTTCTGTTACCTACTTCAGGATCATAACCAGTATAGTTAGTAAAGGTCAGGATATTTTGAGCTGAGACATAGACCCGGAAATTTTTAACTACGCCCTTTGTCAATGATTGCAGTGAAGGTGCCGGAACAGAATAACCAATCATGAGATTTTTCAGGCGCAGGTAAGATCCATCTTCAAGAAAACGGGTGGATGGCCTTGCATTCTGATTTGGATCTGAAGAGATAGCTCTTGGAATATTAGTATTCTTGTTTGTCGGCGTCCATGCATTCAATACCTGGGTGCCGGCATTAAAGAAGCGCACCATTCCTTCGGTAATTACGCGTGTGGCATTGTATATCTTATTTCCGCCAACACCCTGAAAGAAAACAGAAGCGTCGAATCCTTTATAATTAGCTCCTAACGTGAACGCATAGGTTACTTTTGGAATAAAGCTGCCGAGAAAAACGCGGTCATTGAGGTCAATCACACCATCACTGTTAATATCCCGGAATTTCAGATCGCCAGGTGCAGTTGCAGCGGTTTGTGTTGCATGTTTTGTAACTTCTGCAGCATCCTGAAAAATGCCTTCAACTTCCCAGCCATAAAAAGACTGGATAGCCTGGCCAACTGCGGTATTTGTGATATTGTAAGAACCAAAATCCGCATCTCCGCCTGCTTCAATATTCTGAACACCTTCAGACAGCCTTGTTACTTCATTTGTTACAAAACTCAGGTTAGCGGTAGCATTCCACCTGAAATCACCTGCCCTGTCGTTATAGCCGAGCTGGAATTCAAAACCGCTGTTCGTCATCGCGCCGACATTCTGAGCAACTGTGCTGGTAATAAAACCAAAAGATGGAGGAAGCGGCACGTTCAGAATTAAATTGTCTGTCTTGCGGTTGTAAAATTCTGCTGTTAACGTAAACATGTTCTGCAGAATTCCAAGGTCAAAACCAACATTCAGCTGTTTTGTTGTTTCCCATTCAAGATCCTGGTTACCCAGGCGCTGGATGGACGACGCGGGGCCTCCGGTAATTGAACCTCCGAACGGATAGTATGCGCTGTTTGAACTCACACTTACCTGCCATGGAGTATTACCTAGCACGGTACCGTTCAGACCGGTAATTCCATAACCAGCTCTTAATTTAAGTTCAGATATGGATTTTATACCGCGCATGAAATCTTCCTGGTCAAGTCTCCAGCCGATAGACCCTGAAGGAAAAGTAGCCCATTTTTTACCCGGTGCCCAAACAGAAAGACCGTCGCGACGAATAGCAGCACTGGCCATAATCTTATCGTTGAAGTCATAACTTACACGGGCGAGATAAGATATCAATGTGTTTTCACCAACAAGGGTCTGAACCGAAATATTGGTAGCGTTATTTAAAGTTTTGAGATCGTTTGATGCCTGATTACCTCTGGCATTTTCCTGTCTTGAATCCTGGCTTTGTTGTTCATACACCGCAACTGCATTAATATGATGCTTGCCGTATCTTTTATCAAATGTCAGTTGTTCTGTAAACAACAACACATTTGAAATACTTCGGTTATTGGTAATCGTTGCCTGTGTTGCACTTGAACCAGCAATTGCCCCGTTATCATTGAATATCGGTTGGAACCTGTATGTTAATCCATTAACATAATCGATACCAAAAGTGGAGCGGAACTTCAGCCAGTCTGTGAAATTAATATCCAGATATGCAGTTCCGAGCAATTTTACAATTGACCGGTTTCCGGGATTCTTCAATTCTGCATCTTCAATCGGATTGGTAGGATCACCACCGTCTTTTGTTGCATCAACACCTCTGTAGCCGCCGATTGAAGTCGGGTCGTACACAGGCATATGAGGCATCATACGGATCACATTCACGAGGTTTGTTCTGGAACCGGTTTCATTATTGTCAAAATCCTGGTCGGTATATGACATATAAATATTTTCTCCGAAGCCAAATACCTTGCTGATAACATGATCTGAATTGATACGGAAATTATAACGTTTGAAACCTGTGCTGGGTGAAATACCCTGCTGATCAGTAAAACCTGCGGACGCATAAAACCTGGACACACTGTTGCCGCCGCTGAGTCCTATATTATGCCCGGTCATTAATCCTTTCTCAAAATATTCATCCTGCCAGTTCGTATTTGTCTGACCATATGTTTGAGTAGCTCCCGTGTAGATGGGTTGATTTATATCCGGAGGCGTTAACCTTGGAACCTGGCTTCCGCGATAGGCAACGGCATATTGCTTGAACCCTTCTGTATCCAGCAGATCAAGCCTTTTATCTACTTGCTGGAAACCAAAATAAGAATCAAGATTTACCCTGAGCTCGTTATCTCTTCTTCCTTTTTTGGTGGTCACCATAACGACGCCGTTTGTTGCCCTCGATCCATAAATGGCGGCAGCAGAAGCGTCTTTCAGGATATCAACAGACTCTATATCCCTCAGGTCGAAGGAGGCAAGATCACCTGTCGGAAAACCATCCACTACATATAGTGGATCTGAAGCATAGCTGATAGAACTGATACCCCTGATGCGGACAATCGGTTGTGTACCCGGACTTCCGTTATTCGTTACCGTTACACCGGCAACCCGACCCTGAAGTGCCTGGGAAACACTGATGGAGGGAAGCTCATTCAGTGTTTTGGTATTAACACTTGCAATGGCTCCCGTAACGTTTCTTCGTCTCTGGGTACCATACCCGGTTACGACCACTTCATTCAGGCCAGATACATCTGATCTGAGTTGAAAGTCCAGACTGGCCTGGCCGGAAAATCTTAAAGAGGCTGTTTCATAACCGATCATTGAAACGGTAATCAGGTCGCCGTTCTTTGCTGTAATGGAAAACGCACCGGCTTCATCAGTGGTTGTCGCCGTGGTAGTTCCGGAAACAACAACCGTAGCTCCTGCAAGCGGTTTTAAGTCAGGACCTGTAATTTTTCCGTTGATTTTCGATTGAGCGTTCGCGGTAGTGCTGAATAGCGCGAGCATTACCAGTATGAATACATGCCTGGTAAGTAAATGAATTTTCATTTTAAGCATAGCAATTTTGGTTTGTTGAGCAGTTGATCTGTTGCAATGGCATATTGCAACCGATTGCAATTTATAGAAATAAATCATAATTTATGGGTAATCATTTATTTATCTGAAATTTTCAGGAAAACCCATTTCCAGCCTGAATCGCAGTTTGCTGACCGGGTTTTTGCAGACTTTTTTAGATAAAACAGCGTCTCAAAAGCTAATCCGTTAAGGAAAACCAACCCCGAACATGGATTTCTAAAACCGGGATTTTCAGGCTTTTATCTGCACCAGCGCTTATATGTGATTTTTTTACAAGGTCATGACATAACCTTAAATACGGAAGAAGGGCCGATAGAAACTTAGCCGGACAGAATTGTGGATTAATGAATGGTAGATTAACCGGACAGGGATTAAGTCACTCCCGGAACTCATAAAAACCGAATGAATCCGATTGTTATATGAGCGATACAGCTGTTCCTGAATTTCTATGCCCTCTGTGGTTCATCCTATTTGATTTGCTACATAAGACCTCACGGCTGTTTGCAGGTCTTTCGACTTTTTCATCTGCCCCCTTTGTCAATGGTGTAAACTGCATTTTACCACCGGCGACTACAGGGATCAAACTATATTTTCCAGGCTGACCGGGTTGCAATTTAACTGCGACCGGAACATTTTATTATGTCCGTCTGTATTGGGAGTAAAGCTCTTTGAATAAATACCTGATAACTGCAACAGCATCTGGTTTTACACTGAATTCGTATATATAAATAAAGCAGCGGTAACTTGCGGGTTTGGTATCATTTGATCAGTCCAGGAAAGTAAAATTATCCGCCGGTTCAAACATCTTCCTTATTCTTTTGCAGTTTACCTGTCCATCTGATCCCGTAGATCCAAAGAACAATCATTAAAGCAAAATGCATTAGCCAGTAGATGAGATGACCAATCGCCTGGCCGGTATGATAACTATCCAGTGAGCCTGTAAAAATCTGAAAGAATCCAAAAATTGCACCGAAAAAAGCAGGCATTTGTCCTAGCGTTGCCAATACCAGCAAACATGCAATGATGATAAAAATAAAACCCAGTATTTTTCGTCCTGCCATAGGTTATATAATTAGACCTTACTCATAACGATTCCGGTCGCTGTATGTTATATACATTCCGCTGTCTGTATCTGTGAACATATTTGTTTCCGGAAACAATGGCACATTCAATTGTAAAAAACAGACAGATTACAAAACATATCTGGTAATGCTTTTTTGAATGCCCTGATTTTATCCCGAAACAACTACAGAGTTCTTATCCATATATTCCTGAAACTTACCGGTTCGCTCGGATCGCCATGAGATTGAAGCCGGATGGGAGAAGCACCATGGGCTTTGTATTCAGGGAATCCGATCCAGGGAGTATCCCCTTTTAACTCGTAATGGTCCTGAACAAGAACTCCGTTATGTATTACGGTTACAGTTGCGGGCTTATTCAAACTGCCATTGCTATTGAAGCGCGGAGCTTTCCAGATGATTTCATAGGTCTGCCATTCACCAGGTTTCCTGCAGGCATTCGCGAGCGGAATGGATTGTTTATAAATTGATCCTGCCTGGCCGTTTACATATGTCTCACTATTATAATTGTCAAGAACCTGCACCTCATATCCCACTTCAAAATAGGTATTCTCAATTCCTAAATAGGCAAGAAAGATCCCACTGTCTCCACGCGCCTGACTTTTACCCGTAATGTTTGAAGGAATCCCCCATTCAATATGCATCTGGTA
>JAATGW010000226.1 GCA_015654495.1 Chitinophagales bacterium | reverse complement strand
TATTCTCCAATTTGGACAAGACATCAGGCTGGGGTGACAGCCAGGAGTAAAGATTGATTCAGCAATGGCGTATAGCCGGTACAACGCGCCGGACGGGGAAAATTCGTCGTGGAAACTTTCCTGACAGCTGCTGGCGCCGTGGTTAGTGCGTAGGTGGCAGGGCAACCAGGGTGGCGGGCACATTTACCGCAGCTGAAAAAGGCTCGCATCTGCACCTCCTTCCTTAAACTGCTTTATCCGCTTCCTGAATCATCTTTATTAATTTTTCATCAAGGGATCTTGCAACAATATCAATCTCATTGTTTTTGAATTGCCCGAATAAACCCGATGGCTGATCATAGGCAATATGCGTAGCTCCTGCTCCGTCTTCATACACAAGCACAACGAGAGGTGCATATTGAGCCGATCTTATATCATGTGTTGTCATTGAAATGGCAATAAGCGGATTTCCAATAACATACTGTTTGGCTTTGTGCGGAACATCGATCATATTCAACATAGCCCCATGATTACGGATGTCAAATATTATCAGACCAAGATCGCCTTCGATGGCTGTTATTTTTTTCGATACCAGTTTTGGATCAACCAACACCTCGCTTAAGACAGCAGGGTCGAGCCGATGCATCGACTGTTCAAGGTTTTTCGTGAAACTTTCAAAACTATTATTGACCCGAAAGTCGAAATGTTTTACTGCTATAATTGTTTCCATGTTTTTATAGTTCCTTTTTAATAGTGAAATTGAATACGGGATTAATAATTGAACCATTTATTTCGTTCTTCGCTTTTTGCTTTTTGCAAAACGTTCTCAATAAAATTTGTTTAATCCTTACGATTGCAGGTGACCCGGCTTTTATTCAAGACCAGTCATGTTCTTCTCGCCTCAATAAAAGTAGATTGATAAAACGGCGTGCATTAATACATTTCGCCAGGAAAGGGAAATTAAAAGACGGGGAATGTATTTGAATCGCTGGACAAAAAAATCAGATCCTTTAATTTTCTCAATTTGCAGAAAACAGAGATAGCGTTTGCCCTCACATATAAACTTCCTCTACTCTTAACTCATTTCCTATATGGGAATGCTCATTTAATTGAGCCAGATCAAATACAATGCTGATCCTGGTACCCCGGTTATTTTCAATCCTTAGCCGGGCCTTGATGTCTTTACTCAGTCCTCTTATCAGTTGCAGTCCCAAAGAATCAGAAACACTGTTGATTAAAGAACTGTCGATCCCGATTCCATTATCAGCAATGATCAATGTGATCTGATCATCGTCCCGGTGCATTGCGATTCCAATAGTTCCGCGCCTGTTTCCCGGGAAAGCATATTTAATTGAATTGGTAACAGCTTCATTAATGATCAGGGCAACGGGTACGGCTTGTGAGATATCCAGATGAATCATATCGATGTCAACTTCAAAATGAATACGAAGATTATTTCCAAAGCTATCATCGAGGTATTGGATGAATTCAGGAAGATACACGGACATATCGATCGATTTGATGTCTTCTGACTGGTAGATTTTCTGATGTATCAGTGACATCGTATAAATTCTTTGCTGGCTGATTTCATTTGCTTTTCGCGCATCGTTCTCGAGGTGGGCGGCCTGCGATTCAAGCAAACAGATCACCGTATGCAGGTTGTTTTTAACCCGATGATGCACTTCTTTTAAAAGCCATTCTTTTTCTGTCACCAGCTGTTCCAGTTCGCCGTTCTTTTGCGTAATATCCAGGTTCTTCTGACTAATCACTTTATTTGTTTCTGCTATCAGCGCTGTGCTTTTCTGCCTTTGCCGGTACTGTTTATATAGAAGACCTCCGGAGGTAAGCAGTATCGCCAATAAAGCAATGGAAATATTTCTGATTAGATGGGCCTGTTCCAGATTGGACTGACGTAACAAATCATTTTGTTTTAATGCTTCAATCTGCTGATCTCTTGTTTTAATATCCGATTCCTTTTTATCAGTTTCAAATTTCACCTGGAGGCTTTGCAGCTGACTGCTTTTTCTGGCATTAAAAATAGAATCTTTCAATGCGCTGTATTTTTCATAATGCTGAATAGCTGCAAGATGATTTCCGGAAGCAGAATCAATCTTGAATTTCAGCCACCATATTTTCTGCATCAGCCGGGCTGTATAGAAATGATTGCCGGCAAATGAATTTGTTTGCAGTGCCCGGTCGGCATAAGGCCTTGCGGCGCTGTATTTGTTCTGGCCTTCATAAAAACGGGCTATCTTATAATACGCTTCCGAACCTGAGAGGCCGAACATGAGTGGTGAAATTTCCCGCGATTTATTTTTTTGCGCTTCCGCATCCAGTTCTATCATCTGCAAATAATATTTCTCTGCGAGTGCCGGGTTATTCAATGCAGTATAAATATCGCCTTTTAGCGACGCAAGGTTTTCTTTGTCAGCCGACCGCACAGCCGGCTCTTTTTCCTCGACGGTCCTGAGAGACAATAGCGCT